>JBDTUV010000023.1:0-13751 GCA_040007575.1 Gemmatimonadales bacterium | reverse complement strand
GTAGATCGGCCAGGCTGATCGGGGCTGTCTGGAAGCTCACTGCCGCCGTCCCGCGGTCAGCCGCTGTACCCGCTTGCTCAAGTCCAGGAAGCTGATGTCCACGACCAGCGCCCGCTCGTAGGTCGCGATGGCGTCCGCCTGCTTTCCGAGTGCTTCCGACGCCCGACCCAACCAATAGAGCAAGCCGATCTTGGGTTCATCGCTGCCGGACACGCTCTCCACTGCGCGCCGCAGCACCGATTCGCAGGCAGCGTACTGCCCTTTCTCGAAGAAAGCCATGCCCAGGGCTTCGGAAGTGCGGAGCCGTCCTTCGGGGGCCCGGAGAGCCTTCTGGAACTCCGCGATGGCTTCGTCCAGCAGGCCCATCTCCTTGAAGGCGACCCCCAGGTCGTAGTGAGCCTCATGGTCTTCCGAATCGAGATTCTGATCGATCCCCCGCTTGAACTGCTCCAGGATCTCGTGGAACTCGCGCTGCTCATCCTGGTCCTGAGGCTCCCGCCGATTTACCCGCATGCGGGTATCACGGAGCTTTTCTTCCTCGAACACCATCGACCCGAGATCCACGAAATCTCCACTGGGGGCCGCCGCGGGCCGCCGAGGAGCGCTCGGCGGGTGCGGTGCGGCGGGGGCAGGCTTGCGAGCAGGTGGAGGCGTCGAGGCCGCAGGCGCGGGCTTGGAGGGCGCCGGCGCAGGCTTGGAGGGCTCGGGCGCAGCCTTAGCAGCTGGCGGTGGCGCAGGCACCGGACTTTGCGCCTTGGGGGCCCTGGGAGGCTCGGCCTTGGCCTTCGGAGGAGGGGGCTCGGCTTTAGCCGCCGGAACCCCCAGCCGCGCCAGAGCTGCTGCGGCGCGCACATGCTTTGGATCGTGCTCGATCACCCGACCGTAAACCGCAATGGCCTTGTCCAGCGCCCCGGATTTGGCCAGCGCGTCGCCCAGGCCGAGGTAGGCCTCCAGCAGCGGGCCCCGGTCACCGGCCCTGTACGCGAGCTCAACACGCTTTTGATGGTAAGCGACGCTATCCGGAGTAAGCTCCACCAGGCGATCGGCCATCTCAGCGGCTCGAACCCAATCCTCCCGGTCCTCGTATCCCGCCAGCGCGAGCTCCAACTCTTCCGAGACGCGACCGTCATCCCCGGCAGCCAGGAGCCCCTGAGCCATGGCCAGATGCACGTCGGGGTTCTCGGGATCATCGAGGATCCGCTCCTCCAGGTCGGCGAGCGTAAGTGGGCCCTGATCTTCTGTCCGGATCATCGGCAGCCCGCCGGTGAGATCTGGTGGATCATTGTCCAGGACGGAATCCAGCGTCGTGTCCGGTTCGGCTGGAGAATCCTCCAGCACCGTCTCGGGCTCGGAAAGGGACATGAGGTCGTCTGGAAAATCCAGCGATCCCGCGCCCATATCAGGCGAGAATTCGTACGTGCCCTGCACCCCATCCAGCTGGATTCCTTCATAGCCCAGATCCGGCGGTTCCTGCCGCTGGATCTCCAGCGGAGAGTCCAGGTCGAGATTGCCTCCGGTCAGCGCGTCGCCGAGGCGCTCCAGCCCCAGCAGGGAGTCCGATTCCTCCGCGGTCGATTCTGAGAGTGTCTGTTCGGTGACCAGGGAGTCGATGGTCAAGTCGCCCAGCGCACCAGGCGTCAGGGTGAGACTGTCATTGTTGATCAGGCCCTCGGGAACTCCGGTCTCCACAGGTGGGGGTGCCGGTTCCTTCGTGGGCCGTGGCGACTCTGGAGCGGAGCGAGGATGTTCTTTAGGGCGCGCGTATGCCGCCGGACGGGGTGCCGGAGGGGCTAGGTCCACGCCAGTGTCCAGAAAGATCAGGTCGCCACGGCGTGCGGAGCCCGCTGGTGGGGCAGACGCGGCCGGCGGGGCTGCATGTTCGGCAGTCTCGGCAGCTGTGCTGAGCCGCTCTCTTGCCTTTCTGGCCCCTGCCTTGTCGCCGATGGCCTCGAGGTCCTCGGCCATCTTCTCGAGCTGCTCCCGCGCCTCGTCTTCCCGGGAGGTAGCCCGTAGCAGCTCTACCAGCATGCTCCGGATCTCCTGGCTGCCGGAGAACTGGTCCGCAAACAATTTGACGGCCTGGAAAGCCTGATCCAGCTGGCCCAGGGCATTCATGCGCTCGAGGAACTCGATCAGATTCCGTTTGGATTCTATGACCACGTTCTTGCGGGCATGCAGCTGGGACAGCTTCAAATAGGTCTGCGTCCGGCCGGGGTTGACCCGCAGGATCTTGCCGCAGAGCGCTATCGCGTTGTTGAAGAACCCCTGGTCGGCATAGAGATCGACCGCCCGCTCGTAGGAGCGGACCGCTTCCGTCGTATCGTTGATTTTTAGGTAGAGATCGCCGACCCGGTTGTAGAGCGACAGGTCGGGGGTAGTCTCGGCCCCCGACTCGGCCTGTTGGATGGCTTTGAGGTAGACATCGATGGCTTTCCGCCAGTCCTCCTTCTGCTCCAGCTTGCGCGCCGTGTCTTTCAGCTTTTCCAGATTCATTCGGCTCGGGCTGAGAAGGGGTAACGGGGGATAAGAGACGGAGCGATCGAAAGATACCGGGCCGCCAGAGGGGCAGCAAGCGGGCACGACGTAACCGGATGGCGGGTAAGGCGGTAAGCGGGGCAGCTGGGAGTTTTACCGACCCGCTACCCCGCTGCCCTGCTGCCCCCCTGGATCCAGCTCCCCATCGGCGACAGCGCGAGCCAGCCGCTCGAGGTCGGGGGCTGGCGGACGGTCGGGGCCCAGCGGCTCCACTGGGGGGGTCAGGCCACGTATGGCGCGGTAAAGCGCCGCCACCCCCCGGCCAGGAGCCAGCGGGCGGAGGAACTCGAGGCCCTGAGCGGCGCAGAGCAGCTCGGCCGCCACAACGCGCTGAGCGTTGGTGAGAATGCGTCCGGCCTTGAACGCCGCCGCCATACCCATCGGGACGAAATCTTCCTGATTGGCATCCGTAGGGATCGATCCAATGCTTGCCGGCATCGCCAGAGCGCGGGACTCGGCCACCAGCGATGCGGCCGTGATCTGCACCATCATCAGCCCGGAAGAGAGCCCGGGGTCACTGGTGAGGAATGCGGGGAGTCCCTGGGAAAGGTCTGGATTCACCAATCGCTCCACCCGGCGCTCTGCGATCGCCTGCAAGGTCGTGAGGGTCAGGGCCAGGATATCGAGCGCCTGGGCTACCGGCTGCCCGTGAAAGTTTCCTCCTGAGATCACGTCGCCATTGTCGAACACCAGTGGGTTATCGGTGGAGGCGTTGAGCTCCACTGCCACTGTCTCCTCCGCAAAACGAATCGCCTCGGCCACCGCCCCGAAGACCTGAGGTGCGCATCGCAGGCTATAGGCGTCCTGTACTCGGGGGTCGTTCTCCCGGTGCGACTCCCGTATTTCGCTGTCTTCGAGCAGGGCCCGCATCAGCGCCGCTGCCCGAATCTGCCCCTGATGCGGCCTGGCATCGTGGATGCGAGGATCCAGGGGGGCGGGAGTCCCTCGCAAGGCCTCGAGGCTCATGGCCGCGGCACCGACAGCGGTCCGCCAGAGCACATTGGCGTCGTGAACCAGGAGCGCGAGTAGCGCGGTCTGTGCCTGGGTGCCGTTGATGAACGCCAAGCCTTCCTTGGGCGCAAATCGATAGGGAGTGAGTCCAGCGGCGGAAAGCGCCTTGGCGGCAGGGATCGGCTCGCCGGCCGGAGTGAGAGCCTGACCCTCACCCATGAGTGCGAGACCGATATGGCTCAACGGAGCGAGGTCACCGCTCGCTCCTACGCTCCCCTGCTCCGGCACCAGGGGCACTACTCCCGCATTGAGCATCCCAACCAAAGCTTCTACCAGCGCCGGCTGCACTCCGCTCGTGGGCCTGAGGAGGACATTGGCGCGGAGGAGCATGACGGCGCGAACCACGGGAGGCGGGAGCGGCGAGCCCACGCCAGCGGCATGGCTGCGGATGAGATTGGTCTGGAGTTGATCGAGCTGGTCGGGGGGAATTCGCACGTTGGCGAGCTTCCCGAATCCGGTATTGATCCCGTAAATGGTTTGCCCTGACTGCACCGCCCGATCTACCAGCCCTCGGCTCCGGAGCAGCGCACGACTGGCCTCGGGCTCAAGGGTGACCCGAACCGCCGGGGAACGGGCAACACGAACCACATCCTCGATCGTGAGCGATCGGCCATCGAGAGCACACACTGGTTGGGGCATCGCCCGAAGTTGACGCAGTGCGGGCGCCGATTCAACCCCCGCGGCTCAGTGTCCGCTGGGTTTCTTCGCTATCAGGAGCTGAGGATTGCCTGGATCCGTCTGGAAAGCCCAGTCGAGAATGATGAATGTCTGTCCCACATGGGTGATCCGCACGGCGCCGAACCGGACGAAGCCGTCACCCCCGTCGGTCTCGAATGCGTAACCGTGTCCGGGCATTGCGTCGATCCCCAGATCGGAGTACGTAGCACAGCCGTCTACACTCGAATCCGGAGTGCACGGGGCCAAGTCGATGCTGGTGAGATCCTCCACCGTGATGTCACCCAGATAGGGCTCGACCCCGGTACCGGCCCGCACCGGCGCCAGGAAGAGAATCCCGGTACCGACGTCCCGCTCAACCGAGAAGTCGATGCTGGAGGACGAGCCGTCCAGGACAAGACCGAGCTCGTTGTCCTGCACCCGCAGATCACCGTTGAGATCGTCCCAGAAGCGGAAACCGCTCCCGGCGTTCTGGTCCTGGCGCACGTGCAGCAGCACGTTGCGGGTGTCGGGCCGAGGGGTGTCCCACGTTGTCACCGACCGGGCACTCTCGGCGCCGTCGATCGAGCTTGCGCTTACCGCGAAGCAGCGCGAAACGCCGTTGACAAGCGCCCCAACCACGAACTCAGGCGCGACCGTGGTTCCTTCCAGCCCCCAGGAGGTGCCGCAGCTGTCGGTGTCGAGGTCGTAGGAGGTGCTGTAAATCCGGTAGCTCTGGAAGTTGCCGGGGTCCGACGTATACGAGTTGTCGGTCCAGGAGAGAGCCACCGCCCCATCGAGCGTTGTGCTCGAGAGGGACGCCGGAACGTCGGGGGGTATGCCGGGGCCAGTTCGATCGGAGGAGCAAGCAGCGAGCAGAACGAGTAAGACCGGTGTGAACCAGCCCCGCATACATGTGCTCCAGAGAAGGATGCCGGCAGACTTGGCAGATCGCGTGCCAGAGGGACAGCCGGGCGGCGGGCGGCGGGGCAGAAGGCTCCCGCCGCTGCTGTCCCCGGCGGGGGACAGCATTACCGCTCGAAAGTGGCCTGGTTGTAGTCGAATTTGAGATCCGGCAGATCGGTCAGGTAGATGGAAAAGTAGAACGCAAAGTTCCCATTGGCGTTTCGCACGAAGTCGAAGCCGGCCCGCCATTCGTGAAGCTCGCGCTCCAGCCGCACCGACTGCGACTCGAACTTGCTGTCGGTGATGTTGTACAGTGATGCCCAGGAGAGCGACCAGAAAGCGGTCGGAGAGAAGTTGGTGTTGAAACGCAGGCTCTGCTGATTCCTCTCGATCACACTGGGGCCGGGCCGGCTGCGAGACAAGGTGTAGTCGAAGTTGGCGGAGAAGCTGCGTCCCCCGGGTGAGAAGGGCATCTGGCTGGTGTTGTAGAACGTGGTTGGTCTGCGACGCTGATCGCCCGCCTGCCCCGGTACTTCGTCTCGCCTCGGGTGAGCATCCGCCTTGCCACCGAGTCCGAAGATCGAGCCGATGCTGCGAAGCGTGTTGCCCGAAATTGCGAAGCTGGCGCTCACGCTGCTCAGGAAAAGATCGAACCTGGAGGTATCGACTCCGACCTCCCCAGCCCAGAGATCGTGGGTCAGGCTGAGGGTGAACTGTGGAAGCAGGTCGCTGAGCAGGGAGTTGGTAATGCTCCGTGTCGTCCAGCCCGTTCGGCCAGGCTTCTTTGCCTGCTCGAAGTCGTAGCTGAGGGGGCTGGTGTTGATGCTCAACACCCGGAACTTCCGGGGCTCGATGCCGTCGGACTCGGTCGCTCCCGCCTTGGTCTTCGCCTTGGCCTCGAAGGTCTGGGAGAGACCCAGGCTGACGGTCTGGGTCGCGTCGCTGCGCAGCACGAAGGCTTGCCCGGGAGAAACGAGCGCCCGGGCGTACTCCTCCGGGACGCTTGCGGCGGGTGAGTAGTTCCAGCTGAGTGAGGGCGAGAGGCTGTGCCGGATCCGGCTGGCCAGGCCAAAGCCGGGGAAGAAGGCAAAAAGCGTCGGGGAAGCAGAGGCGGAGAAGCGGAACCGCTTCCCTTGCCGCACAAAGTTGCCCCCCGTGTTCCGGTTCCGGAGTGCGAAAGGTCCACTGGTCGTGTTGGCGATCCCTACCTGCGGCTGCACCTTCCAGGAGCCACGAAAGAGGACGGGCAGGTTTATCCCCGTGTCCCAGTCAATGCCGGTCGAGAAATCTCCCAGGAACGTGCGGGTCACGGCAATCGAGTCGGTCGGGTCGGGTGTACTCGGGTCATCGACGCGAAATTGCACCGAGTCTCGTCCAGTGCTGGTCTCATCGGTCACCCGGAGTGAGTTCGCCCAGTTGAAAGCACCGAATCGAAACGGCGTGTCGAGGTTGAACGCCGTCGTCCGGCTGCTTCCGGTCTGGTCGATCGTGTCGAGCACCCCGCCGGGAAGGATCTGCACAATCGGATTCAGCGGTGTCTTGGAGCTGGTGTTGTTGGTAAAGCTGAGCCCGGGCGACCAGGTGATGTTGGATCCCAGGTTGATCGATGCCGGTGAGATCGTCAGGGCCGGAAGCAGCTGCTGGACGCTGCCGTCCGAGAGGCTCTGGCGGCGATTCCCACCCAGGGTGACGGTTCCCCACCCGTAGCGCTTCGAGAAGTTCACCGAGCTGGTGATCTGCTGGGTGTTCAGCAGTGGGTCGATGGCATTGCGATTGATGATGGTGGTATTGCTGGCGTAGTTGAGATCGAGATTCAGGCTGGTGGACAAGTCGAACGTCTGTTGGTGATCCCACCTCAGCGTGGTGGATGATCCGCCACCGCTCTGGTCCTGCTTGCTGTAGGCCAGGGAGCCACTCACGAAGCGGTTGAGCCAGTTGTACTGCCCGCCGATGCCATACTGCAGGTAGCGATTGGAGTACCAGTCGAGCCGCCCGGTGAGGTCCAGGTAGTCGTTCGGGGCCCAGTAGTACCCGATGTTGGTGATCTGACGGTTGTAAGATCGGTTGGGCCGCACCAGGTCGTTCAAGCCGAACTGCGGAACCAGCACGCCCGAATGCCGGCCCGGCCGCAGGTCCTGAAAGATGAATGGCAGCCAGAGGATCGGCACGTCACGCACATAGAGCACCACGGGCCGCGCGACCAGAACGCTCTTGGATACCCATTTCACCTGCCGCGCGGAAAAGTGGTAGTGAGGCACCGGCAAGTCGCAGCTGGTGATCTCACTGGAGGCGGCATAGATCCGGTTGGAGCTGGAGTCCTGCGACACGTTTCCTCGCAGGAACCACACCGTCGAGCCCTCGGTGAAATTCGTCAACGCGTCGGTGATGACACCGCGGCGGGTGCAGGTGTCATAACGGATGCCCTGCCCCACCAGCACCTGCCCGCGGTCGAACAGTTTGGGCTCCCCGGATGCATCCAGCAGGCAGCTGGTACTTCGATAGGTGATGGTATCGGCTTCCAGCGTTGAGCCGCGGCGCTCGGTCAATGCCTTGCCCCTCAGGAAGACCCGCTGATCCTGGACGAAGACCGTCGCCGAATCGGCACTATATCTCGTCGCCTGGTAGCCGGAGCGGCCCAGAAGCTCGGTGATGATGGAATCGGGTGCGGCAAAGCTGCGGGATGGGCCCGTCGGCAGGCCGAGACGCCGGGCGGTCGCCGTATCCAGCGACTGGCCTGCGCGAACCTGGGCGGAGTCCTCAGCCAAGCGAGTGGAATCGCGGAGGGAATCGGCCCGAGCCGGAGGTCTGCGTTGGCCGGCAGGCACCTGGGCTTCCGCCGGTGTCCCCAGCAGGCAAAGCAGCAGGATGAGCCCGATGGTGCCGCCCGTAAGCCGCTCCTTGGCCGCGCGGCGGCGGCTGATGACGACCGATCCCGCAAAGCCAAGCTCGTAGAGCACCAGGAGCGGTACCGTCATCATGATCATCGAGAGCAGGTCGGCGCCGGGCGAGAGCACCGCGCCCGCGATGAACGCCAGGACTACGGCAAAACGGCGGAACCGGCGGAGGTCGGATGGGCCAATCACCCCCAGCCAGGACAGGATGATGATCACGAGTGGCAGCTCGAACGAGATGCCGAGTGCCATTGTCACCTGCATCACGAAGCTGAAATACTTGTCGTAGGTGATGAACGGCGCGATGGCCTCGGTCTGGAAGCTGAACAGGACCCGGAGCGCCTGTGGTATCACGAACAGATAGGCGAGGGTAGCGCCGGTCATGAAGAGGAGGAGGCCCACAAAGAGCGACGGGATCAGGGCCCGCTTTTCCTTGGCATAGAGCGCCGGAGCCAGGAAGGCCCAGATTTGATAGAGTAGGATCGGCGAGGCTAGCACCAGCCCTACCAGAAAGCCCAGCTTGAAGACGATCATCACTGGCTCGGTCGGACTGAGCACGACCAGTTTGCCGCCGGTGAGGTACGGCGCGATCGGCCGCTTGAGGAGGTTGACCAGCTGGAAGTGCTGGACCGCCCACAGGCCGGCGGCAGACCCGAGGATCACGGCACCGAGCGACCGGAGTATGCGGGAGCGCAGTTCCTCGAGATGATCGAGGAAGGGCATTTCCCCAGGAGTGCCGGTCATAAAGCGGGCGACGCCCGGGCTTACCGCCCGAGCGCCTTCAGTCGGTCGCGAGCCAGTGCCGCTTCGTCGGATTGGGGATACTTCTGGACCACACGCTGGTAGGCCTCCCGAGCCTTCTTGGTTTCTTTCCGCCGTTCGGCCACCAGGCCAAGATTGTAGAGTGCCGAGCCCGCCCGACTCGAGGTGGGATACTTCTGGACCACCTGCTCGTAGTACACGGCGGCCGAATCCGGATTCTCGGCAGCAAAGCTCTGGCCAATGAAGTAGAGCGCGTCACCCACCCGAGTGCTGGCGGGGTAGGTCCGCAGCATCTCGCGCAGCCCCTGGCGCGCCGTCGAAGTGCTACCCCGCCGCAGTTGCGCCAGGGAAGCCTCGTACATCTGATCGGCAGACGCGTTCGACGAGGGGGTGGGAGCGGAGCTGTCGCCTGGCGCGGTAGATGAGATCTGCTCGCCTCGTGCCTCCAGCTGGGTGCGCAGCTCGCTCAGGCGCTGCTGACTCTGGCCGGTCAGCTCCTGCAGCTGAACCAGCTGCTGCTGGATGTTGTAGAGATCGCTCGCCAGATCACCTCGCAGCTGGCTGACCGCCTTCCGGCTGGAAGTGAGCGAGTCCATCACCCGCTGCTGCACCTGAATCACCTGGGTGAGCTGGGCTGCGCGAGCCGAGTCCCGGCGAGCCGTCTCCGCCTTGAACAGAGCGACATCATCCTGGACCCGCTGGATGTCGCCCTTGCTCACGCACCCGCCGAGGCCTGCCACCACCCCGGCTCCCAGAACCAGGGAGCGGGGGATCGAGAAGAGCGCTCTCACTGCGGCGCGGTGAGGTTGTCGCCGCCCGACGTGACTTCAAATTCGTCGCGGCGGTTCTGAGCGAAGGCGGTCTCGTCGCTGCCAGGGTTGAGCGGACGCTCCTCACCATAGGAAATGACGTCCAGCCGCGAGCCATCGACGCCCTTGTTCTCGAGATACCGCTTGGCCGCCGCCGCGCGCCGGTTCCCCAGCGCCAGGTTGTACTCGTCGGACCCGCGCTCGTCGGCATGGCCGCTGATGCGGACCTTGACGTTCGGATTGGCCACGAGAATGACAGCCTTGCGGTCCAGGGTTGCCTGATCGGCCGAGCGGACGGTCGCCTGGTCGTACTCGAAGTTGATCATGGCAGCCAGGTCAGCCGCGACGGCACGCGAGCGCTCGGCAGCCTCTCTGGCCATCCGCTCCCGCTCCGTCCGTTCCCGATCAGCGCTGTCATCCGTCGGCGTAGCGGCCGGGAGGGGTTCTGCAACCGGAGTCGGTTCAGGCGCGGGTTCTTCGGGACCGGACTTACCGCCGCAGGCACCGGCCAACGCGGCAGCGGCCAAGAGCATCAGCAGAGAAGGTGCACGCATCATCACTCCGAAATCATGGGTTAGGAACGTTGGTGGCCCGCCCAAAGCGACGCGACCACGACGGAAGCCGAGCGGCGTCTGGAGTTGCCAGCTGCCGAACTCGGCCGGTTTCGATGTCGACGATCCAGATCTGACGACGGCCGCTTCGATCGGAGATAAAAGCGACATGCCGGCCATCGGGCGCCCAGGTCGGGTCTTCATTCCGGCCGGACGACGTCAGCTGCCGCACCCGGCGCCCTGAAACGTCGACCAGAAAAATCTGAGGGCTGCCGGAGACCTCACGGTGGAATACGACACTGGCACCATCAGGAGACCATTCAGGAGCATTCGAGCTTCCGGTGGCGCCAAAATCGAAGGGCGCCAGCAGTTCCTGGTCGGTTCCGTCAGCTGCCATCACGTACAACTGAGGCGGTCCTGCCCGCGTGGAAATGAATGCGATGCGCCGCCCGTCTGGCGAAAACGTTGGGCTTAAGTTGTCCGCGAAGCGTCCTACGGTCAAGCGTTGAGCGCAACAACGTTCGGTGACGTTGGCGGTGTAAATGTCAGTCCCGCGCTCGTCGGAGTGCGCGAACGCCAGCGTACGGCCATCGGGTGAGAACGCAGGCGTGATGTTGAGCGCGGTCTGCGACCCCGGAGCCAGAAACGTGGCCCCGTTGGAAAGCGCCTGCACCACGATCCCGCCGCGTCCCTCGCCCAGCTGGGTGTAAGCGATCCGCTGACCGTCGGGCGACCATGCCGGCGAGAGCGAAGTCTGCCCGCCTGGCGTCACCGGCGTGAGATCGTACCCGTCGCTGTCGGCCCGGTATACTCGCCCACCGGACACGAACAGCATCCGGCTTGCCGCTGCTCCCGATGTCCCGCTGGCCCACCGGGCGATCTCATCCGACAGCCGATGGACTTCCAGACGGAAATCCGGGCCCAGAGGAATGGTCACGGTCTGCTGGTTGCGGAGCTTCCCCCCGTTGACATCGTGCAGCCTGGCGACGACGCCTCCGGGCGCCTGGCTCAACTCCACGGCAAACTCGGCCCCGAGGGTCTTGTACAGAGCGTAGTTCACCGGCCCTGCCGGGGCCGTGGTCCCCCCGCCTGTGGTCGTAGGCCGTGACGGGTCGGCCACCGTGATCATCTCGAAACGATCGCTGTAGTCCAGGTCGCGCTGGACGATGGCGCGGACCGAATCCAGGCCGGGACCCGGAAGCACGACCAGGCCAGGCCTGACGCCGGGGCGATAATCCACGCCGACCCGCACACCCTCTTCCACCCGGGTCGTATCCTGGGCGGCAAGCGTGCCGGCAGCGGCGAACATAGGAAGCAACAGAAGGAAGTATCGTTTCATCTCATCGCGTTGGCTTAAAGTAGAAGCTGACAGGCAATACGTCCGCCTCCCAACCGTCGGGTAGCTGGCCGAAGGCCCGGGTATTGCCGGCGGCCTCGATGGCCCCCTGGGCGTCGATGTCGAACGCAAAACTTCCGGAGCGAGTCACGAAGTGAATGTCGCGCACGGATCCGTCCCTCAGAATCAGGAAGCTGATCTCGGCAAAATTGCTCTGCTTGGCGGAGGCCCTGTCCCAGCGCTGGTAGACCTGGGTCACGATGTTCCGCAGGTACTCCGGAAACGGAAATGCCAGGCCGGGCGTCTTGATCGTCGCGACGTCCGTTCCTGTGCTCGGGGTCTCACCCGGAGCCGGTGCCACCTGAGATGCAGTCCTCGGGGCAGGCTCGCGCTCGCTCTCCACCGGTGGAGGAGTGGCCGCGGGAGCAGGAGTGGTCTTGGCCGGCTTCGGCGGCTTCGGCGTCACCGGGGCTGATTTTTCCTTCTGAGGCGGCGCCGGCTTGGGGGGGGGAGGGGCCGGCTTCTCCTCGGGAGGCGGAGTCGGCAGGGCCTCACGCGCCAGCCGCTTCGTAGTCGGCGCCGGGGCCGCCACCAGTTCGACCGCATACGAGGGCGGCGAGGCCCGAGTCGGCTTCACTGCAGCCACGAGGAAAAGGACCGCCGCTGCGTGAACCGCTAGCGTCCCGACCAGGCCGGCAACGGTGCCCGGCGTCTGGTTGGGCGGCCGGATCCTCACGGCGATTCTTCCTCCGCGGCAACAAGCCCTACATTCTGCACTCCGGCCGTTCGGATGATCGCCAGGACCCGCACGACCTCCCCGTAGGGCACCCGGGCGTCCGCCTGCAGGTACACCCCGGTCGGCTTACGCGTCGCCACAAGGGAGCGGAAGGTCACTCTGAAGTCGCTGTACGATACCGGCGTCTGGTCGACGAAGATTCGACCGTTTCGGTTGACCGACACCACCATCCCCTCCTTCGGGGAAAGCGGGCGAGCCTCGGCGCGGGGCAGCTCGACATCCACGCCCCCCTGCATCATCGGTGCCGTGATCATGAAGGTAATCAACATCACCAGCATGACGTCCACCAACGCGGTGACGTTTACATCGGCCATCAGGGGGAGCTCGCCCCGCTGGCTGCCGAGCCCACCACCCAGTCCCGAAGCCATTTAAACCAGCCCTTCCCGGGCCATGGTACCGATCAGCTCGTTGGCGAATCCCTCGAGCTCACCGGCAAACAGACGGACCCGGTTCACGAAAAGGTTATACGCGATCACCGCGGGGATTGCGGCCAGCAGTCCGCCGGCCGTAGCCACGAGCGCCTCGGCCACGCCCGGCGCGACGGCCGAGAGGTTACCCGAACCCTTCGAGGCTATGCCGATAAAGGCGCTCATGATGCCGAAGACGGTTCCGGTAAGACCGAGCAGCGGACCTACGGAGCCGATAGTCGCCAGCCAGGGAATGTAATGCCCCAGCAGATCCCGCTCCGCTGCGACCTCCTTGCCCAGCACCATCTTCAAGGCCTCGAGCTGAGTCATTGTGAGCGAGCTGCGATCGGCGTCGCGGTCCTCCCGCAGTGCCCCAGGGCGGAGCTCGGAGTAGAATGTGATCGCCTCCCGGAAGAGCCGGTTGTAGGGCGACGGGGGCAGCTTCATGACCGCCTTGTAGGCGTCCTGGAGCCGGGTAGTGCGCTCCATCTCCCTAAAGAACCGGTCGGCCTGGCGATTGAGCTTCCTGAACTGCCACCACTTCAGGATGATGATGAACCACGACACCAGGGAGAAGACCAGGAGGATTGCCAGGACGATCTTGGTCTCGGGGCTCGAGGCGAGCACCAGCTCGAGCGAGGACTGCGGGGTCGCACCACCGCCTTGCAGCATCACCTCGCCTCCTTTTTGAACCAGTCCACCAGCTCCCGCAGTCCGTCCTCGAACACGTACTGGGGAGTCCAGCCCAGGACCTTCTTGGCCTTCGACACATCGAGAGCGCTGCGGGAGAGCTCACCCGGACGCGGCTCGGAGAATTCGATCTCGGGCTTCCGTCCCATGACCTGTCCCACCGAAGCAGCCAGATCGAGCACGTTCCGCTGAGCCGACGTGGCGATGTTGAAGGCCGGCGCATCGAGGTCGCCATTCTTGGAGATCGGAACCGATGCCGCCAGAACGTTCGCTCGGGCGACGTCCTTCACGAACACATAGTCCCGAGTCTGCCGCCCATCACCGAAAATGGTGAGAGGCTGACCAGCCAGCAGCCGCGACACGAAGATGGAGACGACACCCGCCTCTGACTTCGGATCCTGCC
>JBDTUV010000022.1:0-14006 GCA_040007575.1 Gemmatimonadales bacterium | reverse complement strand
CGCTCCAGCCGCTCGTTGGCGAACTCCACCACCCGGCCGCACCGCTGGCAGATCAGATGTTCGTGGTCCGCCTGCGCCGCCATGGGCTCGTAGCGCTTGAACCCCTCGCCGAAATCGTGCGCCCGCACCAGGCCGCTCTCGACCAGAAGATCCAACGTGCGGTAGACGGTGGCGGTGCCCACCCGCGCTCCGCGATGCTTCAGCTCCCGGCGAATGGCTTCGACCGACAGGTGTTCGTCCGCAAGGAAAACAACCTGGGCTACGAGGTCGCGCTGGCGGGTGACCGGCTGGTGATGTTCCCGAAGATGACGGCGAAAGCGTTCGGCATGGGCGGCGGCCTCCGCCTTATCGAGGCTGGCCATCGACCCTGACATCCGCGGGCTGGACTGAGGGGAACCACGATTCCGGCGGCAGCGAGATCGGTGGATGATCGTCGTCGATCCGGCGCTGTGCTTCCTGGACCAGCCGGGTGAGAGCGTCCAGGGGCCCGCTCCCGACTTCCTGCACCGATGCTTCGAACTTGCCGCGCTCCTTCCCCTTGATGGCGAGAACGTAGCGCGCGGTGTAAATGCGCCGGCGGTCGCCATCGACCCGGGAAATCACGGCCGTGCCCCATTCGTTTATGTCGCGCCGCACCGGAGTGAACGCCCACACCCCATCCACCTCGGCGGGAGGCAGTATCTCGGCCACGGCCTGAGCCAGCCGCTCCCAGCCCAAGCCGGGCCAGGCCGCTCCACCGGACGCCTCGGTCACGCCCCGCCCTGCTCCCAGCGCTCGACGTAGAACCGAAGCACGTGCATGAAATCCTGCGCGTTGGTGACCACACCATACGCCTGATGGGTGCCCCGGTCCTTGAGCTTGTTCACTACGAATTCGGTTTGGTCGACGCAGATGGTCATCAGCGGCGCCGGGGCACCGTCGCAGAGGTAGAACGCCGGAAGCATGTTCCCGACTGCAATCGCGTGGAGCGCGGTGGCGATGAAGATGGCCCCTGTCGCCTTGACGGTGTGCTCGCGCATGGCGTCCTGCGCTTCCAAAGCGTCGCTGTATACGCCCGGAAGGGGACCGTCGTCCCGGATCGAGCCGGCCAGCACGTAGGGCACGCGGCCAGTTACCAGGGCATGCATGATGCCGCTCTTGATCAGGCCAGCCTCAACGGCCCGCTCGATCGAGCCGGCGGCGCGAACCCGGTTGATCGCCCTCATGTGCAAGCCGTGTCCACCTTGAGTGGGCTGGCCTGTGTTGCTCATGCCGAGCGTCGTGCCGAAAATGGCGGCCTCGATGTCGTGTACTGCCACCGCATTCCCGGCCAGAACCGCCTGAACGTAGCCGTTGCGGATAAACCACTCGAAGTCGGCTCGGGCGCGGGAGTGCACCAGAGCGGGCCCGGCCACCCAGACGAGGTACCCTCCCCTTCGCTTCTCCTCGCCCAGCCTTGCGGCCAGCTCCTCGTAGTTGACGGGGCGCTCCCGGCTGACCTCGGTGGACATGAATTGAAACTCGTTGGCTCCATGCACATTGCCCAGAAATCCCTGGGTATGAACGACGATGCCCTCGGTTCCGTCCTCGGCCTCGCCCATGGCTATCAGGTCACCGCGCTTCAGGCGTCGAGGCTCGATAGTCTCCAGAAACCCCGACCGCTTGACCAGCACGCTGTCCATCCGGGGGCGGATCGGCGCGAGCCACTGGCTGCCGACCTTGACGTAGGTTGGCAGATTCGAGGTCGAGAAGAACCCCTCGGGCAGAACGCCATCTGCAGGCAGCGGAGCAAAGCGCGCCTCCGGCGCACCGGCAAACGGGGGCCGGCTGAAATCGGGTAACGTGTCCTTGGGCGTCTGCATCAGGGGGAGGAAGCTAGGGGTGGGTCAGGAGGGATTCAAGCGCCATAGCCCCAAGTCCAATGAAGATTAAGTTTGTCGCAACCAGGAGATAGCCATGCACCGATGGAGTGAGCTGCCCCACCGCTGGAGCTTGAAGTGCGTCGCCCCGTTGAGCTCGATAGGCTTTGGGCTGCTGAGCCTGGTTTCGGCCTCCGCGATGCTGGCGCAGGAGCCGGTCCGGGCAGACACCATCGGTCTGGACACCAGCCGGGTTCGGCGGCTGCCGGAGATCAACGTGACCCGAACGGCCGAGCCGTTGCAGAGGGTGCCCTACGCGGTTGGCGTGGTCGATCGCACCGAGATCCAGCGGGGTCAGCAGACGGTGGGTCTGGACGAGGCACTGAACAACCTGCCCGGCGTGGTGGTGGCCAACCGATACAACTTCTCCCTCGATCAGCGCATCTCGATTCGGGGCGCGGGCAGCCGCTCGAACTTTGGGGTGCGTGGGATCAAGATTCTCCTGGATGGAGTGCCCCAGACGCTTCCCGATGGCCAGAGCCAGCTCACCAATATCGATTTTGCGAACATCGACCGGGCCGAGGTCCTGAAAGGCGCCAGCTCCTCGCTATATGGAAACGCATCCGGTGGAGTGATTGCCTTTTCCAGCGAGCCCGCCGCCGCCGGACCGTTTGCCCAGAGGCTGCGGGTGCAAGGTGGGACCGGTAAGCGCGATGGGGACGACTTCTACAAGTGGCAGAGCTGGACGTCGGGGCGTTCCGGGAACGTGAGCGGTACGCTCTCTGTCTCCCAGTTCAAGACCGACGGATTTCGCCAGCACAGCGCCGCCGAGTTCCGCCAGCTCAACGCGGCCATGGACTATGCCGTCACCGGATCGACCCTCGCCACGCTTCGCCTGAGCCTGGCCGACAACCCGCGAGGCCAGAATCCCGGGGCGCTCACGCTGGCCGAGTACCTCGCCAATCCCGACTCGGCCGCGGGCAACAACATCCGCCGCGGGGCCGACAAGGACGCCCAGCAGTACCAGCTCGCACTCAGGGTTCGCCATTTCGATGCCGGCGGGAACGAGTACGAGGCGACGGTGTTCGGGCTGCTGCGAGATCTCGCCAACCCGCTTGCCGCTCCGCCGCCTACCGGCATCACGCCTACGACCGGTACCTATGTGTCTATCGACCGTGCGGTCGGTGGCGCGAGGGTCAGCGGCAACCGTCGTCTGGGTGCGGCGGACCAGGCGCCCAGGCTTACAGCTGGGGTTGATCTCCAACGGATGCGCGACGACCGGCGGAACCTCGTCTCCAACGCGGGTCAGCCGACGACGACCGTCATTCTGGATCAGCGGGAGCAGGTAACCGAGTTCGGTCCGTTTGCGCAGCTGCACTGGAACCCGAGCGAACGCTGGCTGGTCAGCGGAGGTGCCCGCCTGGACTGGGCCCGTTTCTCTCTGAACGATCGATTCACGGCCGACGGCGACGACAGCGGCGCCCGTACCATGTCCGCGCTGAGCGGCAATCTGGGACTGAGCTTGTCGCTGGGGGATCACTTCGTACCCTACGTCAACGTCGCGACCGCCTTCGAGACTCCGACGACGACGGAGTTGGCCAACCAACCCGATGGTTCGGGCGGCTTCAACCCCGAGCTGGGGCCCCAGCGGGCAGTGAACTACGAGATCGGCGCCCGGGGACAGCCGGTGCCCAGTGTCAGCTACTCAGTGGCGCTTTTCCTGGGCCGTGTATCGGATGCCATTGTCCAGGGGCCCGAGGTCGGCGGGCGGGCCTTCTTCCGGAACGCGGGGAAGACCCACAATGACGGCGCCGAGGTTGGAGTCAACGTCTCCCCGGCGGCGGGGCTCACCTTGAGGGGTTCGTACACCTACGCGCGTTATCGGTTTACCGACTACCGGCTGGCCGACGGCATCACGGTGCTAGACGGCAAACGGTTCCCCGGCATACCAGAGCACTTCTGGCGCTTTGGGCTCCGCACCTCTCTACCTGGGGATTTCTTCCTGGACGCCGACCACACCATCAGCTCCTCGATCGTGGCGGACGACGCCAACACGATCTACGTGGCTGCCTGGGGTGCGGGCCTCACCAATCTGCGGCTCGGCTGGACCGGCCAGGCGGGTCAAGCGGAGTTTGCCCCCTTTCTCGGAGTGAATAACCTCTGGGACCGGCGGTATGTGGGGTCGGTCACCCTGAACGGACTCGGTGGCCGAGTATTCGAGCCCGCGCCCCGCCGGGTGATTTACGTCGGAACCGAGATCGGCTACGGCACGAATCGCTAGGCTTCTCTGCGGCGAGCCCTTCAGCGCCGGGTCTACAAGCGGGGCTCGTGAGCACCCGCCCGAGCCGTTAGGCAGCCTGAAATGACACGAGCACTAAGGTCAGGACTACGGGTTGCCTCGGGCGCCTGGCTCCTTCTAGGGATTGCCGCCCTCGCATATCATTCGAATTTTGAGACGCCCCCAGGCGAATACGCACTCATCCTGCCGGCCATTCCCTTGTATTTGATCACCTCGGCTCTCACGTCCGGGGGTGTAACCCACGGATTGCTCTGGGACTCGGCGCACGGTCCTCCATTTCTCACCGTTCCGGGGGTGGTCGTCGTGTATGTTGTACTAGCAACCGTTGGCCTCATTGCCTTCCGTCCCAAGCCTTGAGCGACCAGCCAGTGAGCGGTATATCAGCGTGATGCTCGAAACGGCCGGCTCCCCTCCCGAAAGAATGCGCCCATGATCTTCGACATCCCGACGTTCACACTGATTCACGACCATTTCCGTCGCGTGGACATGATGGCACCCTATGCGGGAGCCAAGGGGATTCCCTCCCCGCGCCTCGGCGTGCTCGGCTCGGGCATGGTCCTTATTCTGGGCGGACTGAGCGTTCTCCTGGGCATCCGCCCCACGTGGGGAGTTCTGTTGCTGACACTCTTCCTCCTGCCGACGTCGTTTCTGATGCGCAACTACTGGGCGGACACTGATCCCTCCATGCGCCAGATGAATGCCACCAACTTCAAGAAGAATATCGCGCTCCTGAGCGCCGCGTGGATGATTCTGCTCATTCCGCAGCCGTGGCCATTGAGCCTGGGGTGGTGAAGAGGCAGCTCAATGACCCGGGGCTGGGCGATATGGTTGCTGCCGCTTGTGCTCGCCCTGCATAACCTCGAGGAAGGCGTCTTCTTCCGGCGGTACGTGCCCCGCGTGCTCGGCCGGCTACCGGCCGGCGCTCGCGACTGGATCGGGCCGGTGAGCCTGAGGGAGATGGGAGTGGCCCTGACGCTGGCCACCGTGATCCCGCTCGGCTTCAGCCTCTGGGCCGCTGCCCGCCCGGCCAGTCGCACGCCGCTGTGGCTGGTGCTGGCAATGTGGGCCACGCTCCTGCTCAACGCGGCCTGGCATGTGGCGGCGGCACTGATGCTCTTTGGAGGGTATGCGCCTGGGGTGGTCACGGCCGTCGCCCTGAACCTGCCGCTGTCCCTGCTCGTGCTCCGGCGAGCCGTGACCAAGCACTGGCTCAGTCGCCCGGCGCTGCGCGCGCTCGTCCCTGCTGCGGTGGCCCTCCATCTGGTCGGAGCCGTTGGGTTGATGCTCCTGGCTCGGGCCATGAGCGGGTCCGGCTAGCCTGTAAACGAACCGTAGGCACCTGGGGGGCGTATGTCATACATGCTCGGCCGACAGTACGTCTGGGGAGATGACAACTACATTCACATCTGGTCCGCTGAAGGGTACGACGGCTGGGACGAATCGAGCTGGGCCCAGGGCTTCGAAGGACCCACCGATCGTCGCTCGGCCGCCTTCGGTCTGCCGAGTGGTGTTTCCGTGCGCCAGAAAGTCGCTGATGAGTACGTGGCCATGCGAATGGCCGAGCTCGTGGCGACCGGCGAGCTCAGCGCCGCAATGGACCGCGCACTGGCGAACCATGTCGCCAATAAGGGCTGTCAGGCCCTGGTCGAGCACGCCTCAGCCCTGCGTGCTGCGCTGAGCCAGGTGGGCCCGAAGCCCGGTGCAGCCTGACAGTGACACGCAACCGGCCGGGCTCTTCAATGGAAGGGGATCACCATGCGAGCTTACTTACAGATCTCTGGCACCCTGTTCGGGCTCATGGCTTTGGCTCATCTACTCCGGCTCTTCCGCCACTGGCCGGTCGAACTGGCGGGAACCCCCGTGCCCTTGTGGGCCTCATGGGCTGGACTGGCGCTGGCTGGCGGATTGAGCGTCTGGGCGCTCCGACTGCTGCGAGCTACGCCTCGCTCGGCTTGAAGCACGGCACGGAGGAGGCCGTATGATGCCCAGTGCCACACGTGCCGCCATTGCGCGCCTGCTGGATTGGGAGGATGCGCATGCCGGCTTTGACAAGGTCGTCAGCGGCCTCCCGCGGAAGCTTCAAGGGCAGGTGCCGACCGGTCTCCCGTACTCGCCCTGGCAGCTGCTCGAGCACCTCCGGTTGACGCAGCACGACATCCTGGATTTCTGCCTGAATCCGGCCTACAAGGAGCTCCGTTGGCCGGACGATTACTGGCCGAAGGACCCGTCGCCACCTTCAGCAGCTGCCTGGGATCAGAGCGTGGCAGGGTTTCGTGAGGATCGTAAGGCGCTGAAGCAGTTGGCGCTGGATCCGAGCATAGATCTGCTAGGAAAGGTACCGGCCGGTGAGGACCAGACGTACCTGCGTGAGCTCCTCCTCGTGGCGGATCATACTGCGTATCATCTCGGTGAGCTGGTGGTAGTGCGACGCGCGCTGGGAGCATGGCCAGGCGGGTAGCGGACCTGCTTCAGAGCAACGAGACCGGATCGCGATCGATCACGATTCGCGTGTTGCCTTCGCGTCGAAGCCGTCGCGCCGCATAGCGCACCACCCCTCCCAGTGACTTCGACGGCCCCTTCAGCAGCACATGCCATCGCCAACGGTCCTTGATCCGCACCAGGGGGCACGGCGCCGGCCCCAGCACGCTGATGGGGAGCTGGTAGCGCTCGATCAGTGCCGAGCACCAGTCAGCCACAACCGCAGACCGCCGGCCCACCTCCCCCTCATCCTGGCCCGACACCAGCAAATTGACCAGCGATGTCGTGGGCGGATATGGCGGATCAATCCTCAGCTCACGCTCCTGCCGAAGAAAACCCTCCGTGTCATGCTGCTGGGCCCAGACGAGCGCGTGATGGGTGGGATGGCGGGTCTGAACCAGCACTCGTCCACCCTTGGGCCCTCGGCCGGCTCGCCCCGCCACCTGTGCCAGCAGCTGAAACGTCCGCTCCGCCGACCGAAAGTCCGGCAGATAGAGTCCGGTATCGGCATCGACTACACCTACCAGGGTCACGTTGGGGAAGTCCAGGCCCTTGGCGATCATCTGGGTGCCGATCAGCAGATCTATCTCACCTGATTCCACCGTCGCCAGAATCCGCTGGTGCGACCATTTCGTGCTGGTGGTATCCAGATCCATCCTGGCGATCCGCGCGTTGGGATAGCGGTCAGCCAGCATTCGCTCGAGCTGCTGGGTTCCCACCCCGCGCATCTGCTGCACCGGGTTGCCGCAGGCTCGGCAGGTGAGCGGCAGGGGCTCTTCATGACCGCAGTAGTGGCAGCGCAGTCCGGCGGGAGCCTGGTGCACGGTCAACGAAATGCTGCAGTGGGGGCACTGCCAGACCTCACCACAATCGAGGCACTGGAGGAAGGCGGCGTAGCCGCGGCGGTTGAGGAGGAGGAGAGCCTGCTCGCCCCGCGCAAGCGTGGCCACGATACCGGAGTCGAGGGCTTCGGACCACGGGACCGGGCCGGTACCGGACACCTTGGGGGCCACCCGGAGATCGATCACATCCACCGGTGGAAGCGGCCGAGCTCCAATGCGCTGAGGAAGGCGTAGGAGCTGGACTTTCGTTTCTGCCCTGACCATGGTCTCGAGCGACGGTGTCGCGCTCCCCAGTATCAAGCGCGCCCCCTCGAGCCGGGCGCGTACCGCCGCCACGTCCCGGGTGTTATAGCGCGGCGTCTCGCCATTCTTGTAACTCGCCTCGTGCTCCTCGTCGATCACGATCATGCCCAGGTTGGCAACCGGCGCGAACACCGCGGAGCGCGCGCCGACCGCGACCCGCCGCTCGCCACGCCGAAGCAATCGCCAGGCATCCGCCCGCTCACCGTCCGACAATCCGCTGTGGAGCACCGCAATCTCATCGCCGAATGCGCCGCGAAACCGGCTCACCGTCTGCGGCGTGAGTCCGATCTCCGGCACGAGCACGATGGCGCCTCGCCCCGCCGCAAGGACTCGCCGCACCGCCTCCAGATACACCAGGGTCTTGCCGCTTCCGGTTACCCCAAACAGGAGCGCCCCTTCCCCCGGCTCGAGCGCCGAAATGGCCGACAGGGCCACGGACTGATCGGGCGTGAGCTCGGTGGGCGGGGGCGAGGCAGGCGAGCCGGCAAACGGATCGCGGAGTACTTCCGAGCGGTCCACACGTGCCAGCCCCTGCCCCACGAGCGCCTTGAGCACGCCTTCACCGAAGCCAAGCTGCTCCGAGAGATGCCGCATCGGGGCACTTCCCCCGAGCGCTTCGAGCGTCTCGTAGAGCTGCTGCTGTTTGGGTCGCCGCTTGAAGAGGGCTTCCCGCTCCAGCAGGGTGGGCCTCTCCTCTGTCAGGGAGAGCACTCGCTCGGTGAGCCCTGCCGCGCTGGTGTCCGGAGGCTGGACTCGCAACATCACCGCCTCCACCCGGGTGAGGCGCTCGAGTACATCCCAGAGGGGACGCTTGAGCGCCCGAGCGGCAGCAGAGACCGACGCTTCCCCACCCCGCCGCTCCAGCCACGCGACCACCTCGCCCGCAACCCCTCCCGTGGCCCGCGACCCATTACGCAACGACACCATCACCTGCGACTCGCCCCACATCCCTCCGGGGAGAATGCTCTTGAGCGTGAGACCGAGAGGCGCAGCGTAATACCCGGCGATCCACTCGGCAGTAGCCAGCAAGGCGGGGGACAACGCCGGCTCGGAATCGGGCACAGCGAGCACGTCCTTGGCCGCCGCTGCCGGAGGCGGCGTATCCACGGCGACGACCAGCCCGATCAGCTCCCGGCGGCGCACCGGCACCACGACTCGCGCGCCGGGGACGACTCGATCGCCTAGCGTCTCGGGAATGCGGTAGCTGTAGGGGGTGGCGAGCGGGAGTGGGAGTGCGACCAGGGCAAAGCGGTCGGTCATCGCCGCCTGACGCCGAGACCCGGGCCCGAAGGAAGGGTCACCTGCCCTCCATCGATGCCGGCCCCGACAAACGGGTCGTTCGACAGGAGTGCGGCGCCGTCGAGATCCACGATGTCCACCAGAGGAGTGAAGTGGGCGGCGGCGGTGATGCCGAGCGAGCTTTCGATCATGCAGCCCACCATCACCATCATCCCGTGAGACCGGGCGATCGCGATCATACGGAGCGCCTCGCGCAGGCTGCCACACTTGGCCAGCTTGATGTTGATGCCGTCCACCTTGCCTACCAGCAACGGAATGTCTAACGACGTTACGCAGCTCTCGTCGGCGATGACGGGGATCTCGGATTGAGCGGTGACCGCCGCCAGGCCATCCAGATCTTCCGGCGGAAGCGGCTGCTCGAGCACGGTGACCCCGAATTCCTCCAGGATCGGCAGCATGCGGATGGCACTCTTTACGGTCCAGCCACAGTTGGCATCCACCCGGACCTCCTTGTCGGTGGCGCCTCGAATCGCGCGCAGAATCTCGACATCGTGGTCGGTGCCCAGTTTGACCTTGAGGATCGGGTACTGCTCGGCCTCGAGCACCTTCGCACGAATTCGCTCCGGAGTGTCGAGCCCGATGGTGAACGTGGATTTGGGCGCCTTGCAGGGATCCAGTCCCCACATGCGGTAGACCGGAACACCGAGCCGCTTGCCGGCCAGGTCGTGCAGCGCGGTCGAAAGCGCTGCGCGTGCGGCCGCGTTACCGCGCAGCATGGTTTCCCAACGCCGCTCCGTCTCTTCCAGGTTGAGCGGGTCGTCGGGAAGCGCGGTCCGGTAGACCTCCAGCGCCGCCAGCACCGATTCGGCCGTCTCCGCGTAGAACCGGCTCGGAGCCGCCTCACCCCATCCCTCCTGTCCATCGGCGTCCGTGAGGCGGACCCAGACGGTGCGATAGTCGCTTTGGCCGCCCCGGGCGATGATGAACGGGTGCTTGGTCTTGAGATGAAGCAGCTCGACATCCATCCGCAACGGATGAGGCAAGGCGTCCTCGAAGCTGAGAGCGATGGCACTGGGGCGAACCGGCTGGATTATACGACTGGCGATGGGAGAGGAACAGGCCGATCAATCCAACGCGCGCAGGTGAGCCAGGACTCCCTCGGCCAGCCGCTCCGGCCGGTAACCGCCCTCCAGCATGCCGACGATGGGAACCTTGGAGAGGCGGTGGCGCAGACGGTCGGTCAGGTCGGCGTAGTGCTCCGGCTCGAGGGTAAATCCCCCGAGCGGATCGCCTGCCATGGCATCGAATCCGGCGGACACCAGCACGAGATCCGGGGTCCAGTGGGTCGTTGCGGCGACGATGGCGGCCCAGAGATCGCCCACGTAGAGGGCAGGCGGCTTGCCAGGGCCGCGCGGGACGTTGAACACGTTGCCTACGCCCCGCTCATCCGCGGCGCCGGTTCCAGGATACCAGGGGTACTGGTGCAGCGAGACGTAACGCACTGTGGGATCGGTTTCCACTAGCGCCTGGGTCCCGTTGCCATGGTGTACGTCCCAGTCGATGATCAGCACCCGAGGGCGCCCTGCCGCCTGGGCGTAGCGAGCGGCAACTACCACGTTGTTCACCAGGCAGAACCCCATCCCCTTTGCGGCAAGGGCATGGTGCCCCGGAGGGCGAATCGCGGCGAAGGCGTGCCCGTGTCCGCCAATCGCGTGATCCACCGCTGCGAGCACCGCCCCGGTGCCGCCCAGCACCGCAGACCAGCTGTCGCGACTGAGAATGGTGTCGAGAAAGAGCGCTCCCCCGCCCCGCGCGCTCATGCTTTCGAGCCCTGCTAGGTACTGCTCGGGATGGACCGCGAGCAGCGGGTCACGCGAGGCGGGCTGCGCCTCTCGAACTTCGACCAGGGGCTCACCGCGCAGCCGGTCGAGCACGGTATGCAGTCTGGCGGGAGTCTCGGGGTGGCCGGAGCCGGGATCGTGCTTGAGGCAGCTGGGGTGGGTGAAAGCGGGGACGGGCATACTCAAAACGTAAGCGGTGAGCGGGAAGAGAAAAGCGTAAGCGGGTATGCCAAGTCACACGACTCGCTGCCTCTGGCCTAGAATGGCCCTTCGGGATGCCGTTGGGCTGACGAGTGGCAAAACCGCTAGGCGGGTTCCCGCTTACCGCTCACGCTTTTCTTTTCCCGCTTACGCTTTCCCTCAGCGCACGCGCCTCCTCACTCAACGCGCGGCGCGCCACCGCGATCTCCTCCAGCCTTCGGCGGTACCAGCGCCGGTAGAGCAGGACCAGGCCGGACGACACAAAGAAGACCAGGCCCACTGGGACGAGCACCGGGCGTCCGGTCATGTACCCCAGGACGGCGAGTGCCACGCCGTCGAAGGCGAGAACAGCGGCGGCTACGAAAGTCAGTGTGCGGCCCATCACTGGAGAAATCCCCACGACCCGCTACCGCACCGGCCTGCGTCGCCGGGAAAGAACGATGAGCGCTCCATTCTGCACCAGCCCTGCGTCGGCCATGGAACGGGATTCGTCTCCCAGCGCTGCGCCACGGTATTTGAGCAGGTAATCCGAAGGGTCCCCTTTCACGTGGGTCAGCTCGAGCGCCTGGCGCTTGAGCTCGGCCAACGGCGTGGCGCCGGGAAGCTCGAGAAAGACCTCGTCCCAGGCATCTTCCACCATCACCCGCACCGCCAACGCCCCGCTCACGCGACGTGCTCGGCAGGGAGCGGAAGGGTCGAGAGAAATCGATCGACGACCTGATCGAAGAGCAGCGTCGACGCCCGCACTCGTGTGCCTCGAGGATCCGGCCACACCGCGAGCGCAATCTCCTCGCCTCCCTGCCCCCTCAACGTGACAAAGCTGGGCCCTTCCTTCTCGGGGTAGGCGGCGTTGAGCGGGACGCGCTCGGCAAAAAAGCGCTTGGCCCGGTGCAGCACCTCAGCCCCATCCAGGGTCGTGACCGCTTCGTAAACCATAGGTACTAGCGCCTTGCCGTGGGGGACGGCAGCTGGAGAACGGTGATGCCGGTGGGCTGTCCGGGAATCGAGACGCTCCCCACCAGCTTGCGTGCGGAGAGATCGATCACATCCACGGCTCCAGGATCGGTACCGATGGACTCGGAGGAGACGTACGCCAGGCGCCCATCGGGGGAGTAGGCGATGCCGTGCACGATCTTCTTGCTGGTGGAAATCCGGGCAACCTCCGTCAGTGTGGACGCGTTCACCAGGCTCACGCTCTGTTCCTTCTTGTTCGTGACCAGGACCAGCTTGCCGTCGGGAGACGGCTCCACGTTGTATGCCCCCTTACCCACGGGGATTTCCTTGATCTGGGTGAGCGTCGCCGCATCCCAGACCTGGAGAGTGTTGCCGTAGTTGCAGGCGACGTACAGCCGGCTGTCGTCGGGTGAGACCGAGACGAAGGTTGGAGAGCACTCCTTGGCCACCCCTCCCACCAGCGGTGCGGCGGGCCCGTGGTTCGACGGACCGGTGGTGGCCATGGCGTGACCCTCACCGGTCCTGGCCCTGCGCGCGATCCGGAAGGTGGCGACATCGAGCTGAAGAATCTCATCACTGTGCATGCAGGACACATAGACCCTGGTGCCCGCGTGGTTCGCCTTCACCCCGTGTGGCATGTCGCACGCGGGAATGTCGGTGATCTTGTTCATCGTCGGCGCATGCACCACCGAGATCACATTCACCCGGGGGTGATCGCCGTGAAAATCCGAGTTGGCCACGAACGCGAATTGACCGTCCGGTGTCAGGGTGATCGTGGTGGGAAACATCTCCACCTGGGCTCGGCCCAGGAGTGAGTCGCCCGACGCATCCATTTTCCACAGCGAGCCGAACGGTGTGCCGTGCGCCACGGTGATGTAGTAGCTTCGCCGATCGGGTGACACCGTGATGTTGTGGGGGCCATCGATATCGGTGGGCATGATGCCGATCGGCACCACCCGATCGACCGACAGGCCGGTACCCACCGGCTTGAGCCAGGTGGCCACATCACCGGACTCGCTCACCACCCCGACGCGATACCCCGGATCGGCCGTCTGCGCTTGGGCTGAACTCGCAAGCACGAGGCCGAGCACGGCGAGATGCCCTCTCATCCTTGCTGCTCCCTTGCCTGGTCGATTCTTGTCATGGCTGGGAAGATACCCGTCTAGTTAGTGACCTGCACGCTGGCCTGAAACACGCCGGAGCGGACGAACAGATCGCGAACTCCGGGCTTTCTCCGCAGCACCACGACCAGTTCACCGGGGGGGGGATCTGCCACACCATCGATAGTCAGGAAGCAGGGCAGCTCGGCGTCTTGCGGCGGCGCCACCTGGTAGGTCCGCCCCTGCCACACGAAGGTCACCGCTGGTGGAACGGCGCCCACGATCTGATCGATGAAGGCGTCGTCCTCGACCCAATAGCTACCGTCGGGCCGGCGCTCGCCGCTGAGAAAGAAAGTGGGGTCGAACGATTCCCGGTCCTGGCGGGCAAAGTTGTGCTCCACAGCCCAGTCGAAGTCTTCCAGATCAGGCGCCCGGGCCCTCCACTCGAGATGATGACGCAGCTCGTGGGTGAGCGTTTCCCATGCTTCCAGACGCCAATCGAAATCGTCCTGCAACCCGGCGAGCGCGGCGAACGACCCGTAGTACAGAACGATCCGGCTCTGCAACCCCTCGACACCGCTCCCCACCTCGACCGGCAGCGGGATGCACTCACCCAAGGTGTAGATCTCCTCCCGATCCGGATGCGGCACCGCTCGGGGCGACACCACGACCTCCGCGATGCCCTCGAAGAAGTGCTCCGGCACCTCGTCGGAGATACGGCGGACCATGGCTTCGAAGTCGGAGAGGCGCATCTCTCAACGGCTCACCTTTTCTTTGACGTACTCCGCCACCCGATCCATCCCCACCCGCTCCTGTTGCATCGAATCGCGGTGCCGCACGGTGACGGTGCCGCCGGTGATCGTATCGCCGTCGACCGTTATCCCGAACGGCGTGCCGGCTTCATCCATGCG
>JBDTUV010000021.1:0-14350 GCA_040007575.1 Gemmatimonadales bacterium | reverse complement strand
CGGTCTCGGCATCGGTCCACGGAAAGCCCCGGCACACCGCGGGGTAGTACGGCTGCGCGTGAATGGTGCAGACGTTGTCCCGGAGGAACACGCAGCGTCCCCCACGCACCCGGGTGCGCCACTCACCCCACCGGGTGCGATACACCATCATCTCACCGTGGGTCCGCGCGATGACGGCGGCCTCATCGTCACTGAGGGTGACGCCGTAGGCGCAGCAGGACGAGCTATGGGGACAGGGATAGCATGGCAGCGATGGCAGATCGCGCATGCGCAAAGTTAGCCCGGTCGGGCGAGCGCCACCATTATCGTGACGATCTCATGGGCCGCCGCGTGAAAGGGGACGATGCGGCCGCCCTCGCCGAGTCTGATGTCGTGTAGCGGTAGCTCATCGGCGCGGGCTCGCTGCGCGCTGCCCACCGGTTCGCCGAGGTGCCAGAGGCCGGCGGTCGGCCGGGCGGTGGCGTTGTAGCACCGGATCACGATGCCCTCCCCGCTCTCCGCCGGCTTCATTCCCGAGAAGACCAGGCCATAGCCCTCCAGCCGCACATCGATCGGCACCGGCGACAGCGGCGACGCCTGACGCAGCCAGACGCCACGGACCGGAAGGAAGATGTCCTCCCACAACTCGGGCACGGCGGTGCCGCCCTCGAGCTCGGTCTCGGTTACTGGGGCAAGAGCGAACTGTAGCCGCTCCACTCCGTGACACTGCGCCAGCGGGGTTGCCACCGGCCACCCGGCATGACCGGGCCGAGTCGGTAGATCGCTGCGGGACAACTGGCCCACCGAGCGAAGGAGGGTGACGAGCAGGTCGCCCTTGCGCTCGAGCTCGTACTCGAAGAACCCGGGAGCAAAGATGGCCAGGCCTCTCGGCCCGGCGGCCCGCGCCACGAAGCGGTGCGCCGGCGCGGTGGATGCCGGGGTTTCCCTCGGGTAGCTGCGAGCGTTGGCCGTCACGGCGGGCCGCTCGACCATTCCGAAGTGATCCCCCGCGACGGCGCTTCCACCCTCGAGGCCGGTGCTGGTCCGGAGCCGCAGCCGATGATTGGATGCCCGATTGTCGATCTCGAGAGTACAGCGAACCGAGGGGCACCCGGCGTAGAGCGTTACGACGAGCCGGACACCGACGGTGCCGTGGCCCTCGCCTCGAGCCCCGCGTCCTGCCGCCAGGCGCCAGCGGGCCTCCAGCGCGGCGACCAGCGGACCCCCGGCCAGCGGACGCACGTGGACCGATCCCTGGACCCGCCGGACCCGGTCCCGGGCCGGCGGACAGTAGCTGTAGGTGTCCCCCATGTCTCCACTCGACTCCAGCACGAACAGCTCGCGAAAGCGCTCGTGGTTGCGGCGGTCGAGCAGCTGGAAAGATCCGTTGGGGGCCATCTTGACCTCGAGAAATTCGTTGCCGAGGGTCCGCCCCTGCTGCCATGCTGTTCCGGTGAGCTGCGAGGACAGGTGCTCTCCGGCTTCGAGAGTCGAGAGCCCCAGTCCACCCACCTCGGGAGCGCGAAAAGCCACCCTGGTCCAGTCCACCTCGTCCTGATCGGGGTAGTGGTGCGGCGCATCGAGCCGCTCCTGGCCGCCGCGCCGGCCGAGCGACTGCACCGGCACCTCGCCGGAGGGACCCAGCAGATGAAACGGGTGGTATCCGGGTCCTACCCGCGACATGCGATCGCCGGGCGGCCCGATCAGCACATCCCGGCGGAACCAGCTCAGGTCGGTAACTACCACCGTTCGCCTCCGACGCGGCACCGGATTCCAGAGCACCAGCCTGGCGGCAGTGCCTTCGGGCTTCGCGCGGGCGCGGTCGGGGATGTTCCCCGCCAGCTCGTCCAGGCAGGTGCGGGAGATCTCGGAGGCCAGCGTACGAACGTCGTCCAGCCGCATCTCCACTCGCCGGGCCACCGCATCGCTGGTCGTGCCCGTGATGGAATCATGAAACTGGCTCTGGAGCAGAGTACGCCACGCGTGGCCGAGCAGCGGGCGTCGGTCCCCGCCCCGGGTCGCAAGCGCCAGAGCGGCGAGCGGCTCCGCCACCCTGGAGAGGGCCAGCTCGGAGATTGCGTGGCGGCGCTTGAGTGGTGCGCGGGTGGCGTGGACACCCTGGAGCGTCCAGGTGTAACCATAGGACCAGCGGAGCTCGCCACAGATGACCGGCAGACCCACCGCCTCTTCCGCCGCGGCGGCAAAGAAGTCCTGCAGCTTCGAGATCCTGAATTCGCTGTCCGACTCGATCTGTTCGAGCAGAGAGCGCAGCCGGCCCAGGGCCGGATGCGCCGAGTGGTGGTCGGCGCCGATGAACACGGGGATGTGCCGGGTGGACGCCCGCGGCACCAGCATGGAGCGCACCCGATTCCAGGCCAGGGGAAGGCGCTCGGCATCGCCCGGTAACCCCGCGCCAACCTCGTAGCCGTCCGGCGGCAGGTGATATACCAGGATCTCCCGGCCATCGGGACCACGCCAGCGGTAGAGATCGCGCTCCTGTCCTGGCTCACCACCGAGACCGCGCCAGATCACCCCGTACCGCATCCCGAATTCGGCGGCCAGTGTGGGCCACACGGCGGGATGGCCGAAGGCATCCGGCGAGTACAACACGTCCGCCCGGCCGCCGAGGCGTTCGGCATCGGCATGACCGGCCAGCAGGTTCCGGATCAACGACTCACCGGAAGGAATCAGCTCATCGGCCAGCACGTACCAGGGGCCAACCTGGAGCCGTCCGGCGCGCACCAGCTCGCTGACCGCCAGCTCGCGGTCCGGGCGGACCCGCAGGTAATCCTCCACCAGGACGGTTTGGCCATCGAGGAGAAACGTGGTGCCGGGATCGGAATTGAGTCGAGCGAGAAGGTCATCCAGAGTGGGGACGAGCCGGGTCAGGAACACGCTCTCCGGGAGATACCACTCCCGGTCCCAATGGGTGTGAGGGATCAGATGGAAAGTGAACCCGGGCATCGCGGGAAGTTAGCTCCGCCCGGGGAGAGCTGGCGAGCGAGACAGGTCAGTCGTAGCCGGTGTACGGCTCAGTGAGCAGCCGGATGCCGAGGGGCGTGTACTCGAAAACGTGGGTGAGGCGGAGGTTCGAGGGCAGCCGTTCGACCCGGGATTCGACCAGCTTGAAGTTGGGGGCATTGCCCAAGCCCATGGCGTTCAGCCGCTCGGCCTCGCCCTTGGCAACGTCCCCCGGAGTGGGTCGGCTAGAGGGGTACGCGTCTTCGTGATGGCGGATCAGGGCTTGCCAGTGGGCGTCACCCGCTCGCTGGACTGACTCCCGAATCGCGTCTCGGGTGAATGCCATCGGTCCTCATCGGTGCCTGTTCGCGTTCGATCAAGCAGACGGCGGCCAGGATTGCAAACCCCCCGGCCAGCGGGGCGAACCGAATGTTCCCGAAGTAGTATCCCATCCAAGCCAGCGTCGCCACCAGGCCGAGGCACACCCAGCCGGTCCAACGGCGCATCCTGTCGCTCAACTCCATCGCTCGTCTCCGGAGAAGGTGATGCGGAGCTTGCGCTTTAATTATGGAGAGGAACGCCTCGCTGGGCTGTACTTCCCGTCACGCCGCCAGGGTGACTCCAAGCAGGCGGGCCGTGGCCTGGAATCGCTCGGTATCCAACATGCCGGCTATACTCGCTTTCGGCACATCCATGCGGCCCTCGTTGCTCATGGCCAGCTTGACCACGTCGGCATTCCGACCAAACCAGCGGGTGCTGGGCTCGAGATCCGAGGGGTAGACGAACCCAGGAAGTGAAGCCGCCGCGAGGGCGGCCTGGGACCCGATGCCGGACTCGGGCATGGTGCCGGCCCACATCTCCGCTCCGTAATCCTTGGCCATGGCGTAGACCCGACTCACTTCGGAGAGCCCACCCATCCGGTGCACCTTGATGTTCCAGACCTTGGGACCACCGAGCTCGATGATCTGTCGTGCGGCCGTGGCGTCCTTCAGAGTCTCATCCAGACAGATCGGCGTTTTGAGGTCCTGGGCCAGGGTCGCATGGCCAACCAGCTCGTCTGGTGCCAGCGGCTGCTCGATGTAGAGGAGGCCGGCCTCGTCGAGCGCGTGCAGATTGGATTCGTGCTCCGGCCACTCGTACCCGCCGTTGGCGTCCACGGTCAGGGGAATATTCGAGCCCGCCATCGCGTGACGGGCAGCCTGCACCGGAGCCGCGTCCCATCCGGGTGCCACCTTAATCTTGACTCGCCGGTAACCGCGCGCGAGGGCCTCGTCGATCCAGCGGCGCAGCGTATCCAGAGAGCGATCCTGGGGAATGCCCAGCGCGACACCACAGGAAATGGTGGCCCTCGGCCTGGCTTTTACCCTTTTGCCCAGCAGCGCGGCGAGGCTCGTGCTCCCGCGGGCGGCCTGGAGATCCCACGCCGCTGTCTCCAGCGCCGCCCGTGCAAAAGGGTTGCCTCGGACTCCGACGCGGAGGACGCTGTCCACCTCTTCGGGAGAGTCCACGCCGGCCTTGATCAGACGCGGGATCAGGATGCGCTCCAGGATGTCGCGAGCGCTCACCAGAGTCTCCTCCGAGTAAAACGGCAGCTCGAAGGGTGGCGACTCGCCGTAGCCCTGGTTGCCTGTCTCGTCATGCAGTACCACGACCAGGGAGCGTCGTTCGGTCATGGTCCCACCGGATATGATGAATGGCTCGAGCAGCGGGAGGCTCAGCTCGTAGAGCTCGATGCGCACTATGGTCATGTCTCGTTTGTTCTTTCGCCTTTAGCTATCTGGAATTGTTGTGCCAGGTCCAGGAACCTCAATTCCCCTCCTCTCCGCTCCAGGACCCCATCGGCCTCGAGGTCCAGCATGCCCGCTATCAAGCCATCCCTTGGCTCAAAGAGGAGGGCATGCAGCGCCCGTTGGGGGCGGGAGCCGTCCGTGGCGGGGTACTCCGACAAGGGCAGCTGAAAGAAGGTGTGCAGCTGGACGCTCTCGCAGCCGAGCCGGGCGTAATCGAGAATGAGCCGGCCGGAGGAGATGTTGCCGGTGCCGATAAGCGGCGGCGTGCTGAGACCACTGCCTCGCGCGCCCTCCAGCACCCGGAGATTGCGCTCGCTCAGATCGAACCCGCCGAAGGCGACACCTTGCTCCGGGTCCCACAGCCGGTTGAACACCACCAGCGCATCGGCCGAGCCGGCGGCCTCCAGCATCTCGACTTGAAAAGCATCGTCGAACCGGGCGTTCATCAGCTTGAGTGCGAGTCGAACCGGGGTCGAGCCCGCCGCCGCACGCACTTGCCCGGGTACCTCGCGCAGCCAGCGCAAAATCTGGTTTCGCTCGTCGGCCAGCTCGTTCCCCGCCAGCGTGGGAGAAAAATCCTTTTCCAGGGGGAGCTCTTCATCACCCCACGCCTGGGAGAGCTGTTCCGTGGTGTAGCGATACTCCTCGGCGCGGAACGGCTCACTCAGGCGCGGGAGATGGTACTTCACTGAGGGTACCGCCACGATCTCGCCCGACCGGGTAGAGTCGGCGGCGGCGCGGACCAGCACCAGGTACTCGTCGAAGGAGCGATCCCAGCCCCTGCCCTTCCATGTGACGGTCCAGCCTTCTCGGGCGTTGGCGGACCGGCGGCGCTCCACTCTCATCCGGGTCTCATGCACCGCCCAGGCACCCATGGACCTCTCGCCTGCGGAGTCCTCAGCAATGACGGTCTTGAGTACCACGAAGGCGAGCCCCGCGCACCGGTCGGTGTCGAGCTGCTCCAGGCTCAGGGAAAGCTGGCCTGACCCCTTCCCGATCGGGTGCGGCAGGGCGCGGCCGAGGTAACGGGCAGTCAGGTCGATGCGATAGGCGCCCCGGATGTAGCCGGCGACGTCGGTCGGCAGCTCGCGCTTGAAGCGCTCGAAGTCACGCTCGAGTCGCGCGCGCATCCCGGACCATACGCTCAACCGCCTCGCGCTCCTCGCTCGGGAGTGCAGGGCCCCAGGGATCGTCGCAGGAATCATGGGGCAGGGCGCCATCGGCGGCGGCGGCCCACAGCATCCGACGGATGTAACCCTCCATTGGATCGATGAAGGTGGTCTGGGCAAAGCGGTCGCAGAGGTCGGACAGCAGGATGAATCGACCCCAGTCCTCCGCGGCCCGCGCTCGCAGCAGGTCGGCCTGCAGGTCGGGAAGCGCCGCACCCATTCCGATCAACGCGGCCCTCGCACCAAGCAGGAGGGAATAGCCCAGGAATCGGTCCTCACCGGTAATGAGCAGTTTCGACGGGTGCTGCCGGAGTACCGCGGCGATCCGCTGAAAGGTCATGACGGAGTCCAGCGTCGCCACTTTGATTCCGAGAACGTTCGGCAGCTCCAGGATGCCGTGCAGAGTCCGGTCGTCGTAGGCGACGCCACCGGCGGACTGGTAGAGATAAAAGGCGATCACCGGCAGCTCGCGACTGAGGCGCTGATGATACCCGACCGGATCGTCCTGTTGGGGAAAGGCGAGCAGCGCGTCGGCCTTGCCGCGCCGGGCCTCGATAGCCATGCCGATGTCGCGTGCCCCGGCGATCAGCACCCCGTTGGGTAACGCCTCGCGCCAGGTATCCAGCACCTCCCGGCGGGCCTCGGCGCTCAGATGGGGACCCCGTCCCGTGTGAGCCCACACGGCGACACCGGCGATCGGCTGGGCCGCCATCCACCGGGCGTACCCCCGTTGGGCCTCCGCATCCATTTCGGTGCCGCGGAAGGGGACCGGCACGGCGGGGATCAGTCCACCATCAATGCGCTCAGTTAGCGTGGTCATGCGATCTGTCCCCGTTTGTCACCCCGAGCGGAGCGAGGGGCGGAGCCCGACCGCGACTTCGGCCCCCTCGCTGCGCTCGGGGTGACAGCAAGAGCGTTTTCACTTTCGATAGCTCCGCGCTGCGCCGGTGTCAGGTCGAGCAGATCCAGCTTGGCCACGCTGTTCTCCGGCAGCCGAAGCGGCTGGCCGGTGCCGAACACGAAACGCTCTATTCCTACCGTGCGGAGCAGCGTCTCCAGGTGGTCCTCGGGTGGCCCCCAGATCCAGCAGATATCCCACAGGATCCGGCTGGACTCCTCCGGTGTAGAGCCGAAATGCACTTCCTCGATGAACGGCCGATCGGCGTGGGTGACGATGAGGCGAGCTCGGGGCTCGCTACGGATGAGCGCCCTCACCGCGGAGGGTGGCAGCTCTCCCGCACGGTCATTCGGGTGCCGCTGCCGGCCATCCTCCAGCCTAACCGCGAGCATCAGCGGCAGGCCTTCAGCCGCGCAGGCCTGAGTGAGAGCCAACATATCGGCGCCGGTGGGGTCGATTCCGTAATAGGTCGGGTCGCAACGAACCGCAGGTACCCCCGTGGCGCGGGCCTCGGTCAGTACCGCTTCCCACCCGCTCAGACCCGGATGGACCGCCGGCACCGGCCGGAGCCGCTCGTGGCGCTCGGTAGTTTCGTACAGCCAGGGATTGCCCGCGGCCGGATCGCGCCAGAAGATCCCCGGCAAGTGGGTGACCCAGGCCTGATCGATGGCCACCCGGTCCATTGCGCGGAGCAGCGCCTCGGGCGAGGTGCCCGGCACCCGCCGGAACGGATACGCGCCGAGGAAGCTGTTGATGTCGAGTCGCATCAGTCCGAGGGAAAGGCGGTAGAGGGGAAGATGCGGGCAGCGTTGCGCCAGCGGACCAGCTCCAGATCGGAAGCGGAGAGCAGGTGCTGCAGGTAGCGAAGCTTGGCCCAGCCGGTATCGATGGTCAGATCGCAACCCCAGAGCAGCCGTTCCACGCCGACCGCATCGAGGCACGCCTCGAGCATGCCGCCATCCACTCCGCTGCCGGAGAGATCCACCAACACATTCGACTGATCGCGCAGGGCTGCGAGTGAGTGGATCCAGTCGCCACCGCCGCCGATGTGGGCCAGCAGGAAGTTGACCTTGAGGTGACGAGCCGCGAGCTGGGCGAGCTCGACCGCGTCCGAGGCCTCCTGCCCCTGGTATTCCCGGCGGCGATGCTGCCAGACGTGATGCAGCACCGGCACGCCGCGCTGTGCCGCCACCTGGCAGATGGGGTCGAGCAGCGGGTCGTTGGCGCGCCGGCTGGCGGCGAGCTTGATCCCGATCATGCCTGCGTCGAGGCAGCGCCTGAGCTCGGCCTGTGCGTGAGCGCGAAAGTTGGGATTGACCACGCAGTAGCCGCGGATGCGGCTGGGGTGGGCTCGATGCAACGCGAGCAGGCAATCGTTGCCATATTCGATGTCGGCAGGAGACGGAAAGTAGATGGGAGACGTCAGGCCCCAGCTGCCCAGGATCGACGCCACGTGAACCGTGATCCCCACCCGCTCCCCGGCGCGCAGGCGGCTGGCGTTGCGCTGCTGCCAGTCGCTGCGCGGAGACCGGTCGTGGAGGAAGTGGGCGTGGACGTCTATGAGCGGCGCTATACCTCCTCCTGCTCCGATACGACCCCCTCTTCGTCGACCTCATCCGGGTTGATGGGGCCCTCGAGTCGAGGATCGCTCCCCATGATCGCCTCTTCCGCCGTCTCGACTATGAGTGTCAGGTCGCTTTCCTCAGAAACCTCTTCCTCGGCAACGCCGTCTTCATCATCTATATCGTCGAGGCCATCCACCGTTTGCTTGCGGCTTGACATGTCACCCTCCTCGCTACGCATCGATAACTCCGGATCGCTCTTCCGCGCGGATGCACGGCCGACCGAGCCCATCTCCCCAATCTAGGCAGGTTTTGCCGCAGTCGAGAGGGCTTCGGCAAGCAACGCCAGCGTCCGATCGACCACCGGCTCGTCGTGGGCCAGGGAGACGAAGTTGTAGGCCGAGCGCTTGAAGAGAAGCCCGGCCCGGGCACAGGCGGCGGTCACGGCCCGTGAGGCCGTCTCATCGGCATACCGAAGGAAGCACATCTCGGGAATGCCCCCCACGCCGGTGACCAGCTCTTGATGCGCTTCCTGCAGCTGAATGAGGCCGGCGAGCAATCGGGCGCCGACACGACCGAGGTGTTGCGGCACCTGGCGGGCGACCATCACGTCGAGGGTGGCCCGGGCCGCGGCGAGGGAGACGAACTCGGTGGCCAGGGTGGATGAGATCCAGGTTCGGGTTGTCGCGGCCATCACTTCGGCGCGTCCGCCAACAACGGCAAGCGGAAACCCATTGGCCAGCGCCTTGCCCATGACCACCAGGTCGGGACGGATGTCGTACCGCTCACAGGCTCCTCCCACCGCGAGCCGGCAGACGGTCTTGATCTCGTCCACGATGAGCAGCGCCCCGACTCGTTCGGTCTCCTCCCGGAGGACCGCCAGCCATTCGGCCTCGGGCTCGCAGTGGATGACCGGCTCGAACGCCACGGCCGCAAGGCGATCGCCCGCGGCCCGGATGAGCTTCCGGCTGCCTGCGGCATCATTGAAAGGAAGCTCGGCGTACAGGTCGCGAGTGGAACGGGGAACGCCTTCGGCGGACTGGCTCCAGTCGAGCCACCCGTGATAGCCGCAGCCCAGAATCCGATCCCGGCCGGTTCCCACGCGGGCCAGCCGTACCGCGGCAGCCATGGCCTCTGCGCCGGTCTTGAGGAACCGAACCTGCTCGATCCAGGGCATGAGGCCGGAGATCTGCGCTGCCAGGTCTTCTTCTATGACGGGAGCCAGCGGCCCCACCACGCCATCTTCCACCGCCTCCACCGCGGCCCGGGTGACCTCGGAGTAGCCGTACCCGAGAGCCACGGAGCCAAGACCCATGATGTAATCGATGTACTCCCGGTCGTTCTCGTCCCACACACGGTACCCGGAGGTACGCACCATCCGGGACGGCAGGTCAGGGTCGAGCGCGCCGAAGAGGATCTCGGGGCTCTTGCTGCCGGTGGACGTGAAGCCGGCGACGTGTTCGGTCAAGGTTCCTCTCTCAGAGAAGCTCCAACGTCCCGAATCTAGCCGGATCCTGGCGATCGCCCCGGAGCCAGACCCAGCCTCCACCGCCACTCCATACCAGCTGACCCGCTCGTCTGAGGCGGCCGGGTTGCATTTCGTTCACCAGCAGATCGAAGCCGATGACCTCTCCACTCCGCAGGACGTTCCAGCCCGGAGGACTGATCGCGGCGGTGATTCGGTAGCCGGCGTCGGTCGGCTGCCAGGTGCCTCGGACCATCTCGGGTGTGCCGGCGGTCCCGGCGATGCCGCGTGCCATAAGCGCTCCATCCTCGGTGGACGGCACGATGAGGAGGCCGACGAGTGCATCATCGCCTGGAATGTTGAGGTACACCTGGACCCCGTCCGCGTGGATCTCGTCGGGCTCGTTGTCCAGCCGAAACGGCGGAGCGCTGGGGTCGCGCGAAACGACCTCGGGCTTCACCACCTCGACGGCGAGGAAGAGAGCCTCGTCGTTCCAGTTGACCGTGGCGGTAGCGGAAAATTCTTCCGGGCCGGCATAGGGCTGCTCGCTCCGGCGATACTGATCCTCATGGTCGAGCTGAAGCGGCTCGCCTGGCTCGAACCCATCCAGCGTGCCATCCAACGAGGGAGCATCCCTGATCTGGAAGGCTGAGCCCTGGCTCACGAGCGGCCGGTCCTTCAGCAGCAACGGCACGAATGTGGCTGGGGTCCGACGGTTTCCGGCGAGCCTGAGAGACTCGCTCGGGGTCTGAACTTCCCAGCCTTCGACCGTGGCCACATGGTGGTCCACTCCGGCCGTGGTCTCGACCTCGATGCCGGCCGGGCCGGTGCGAACGGCGCGAACAACAGGCTGGCCGCTGGTGGACTCCAGCACCGCAACCAGCCGGAGGTTCCGACCCTTGGCACGCTGTAAGTAGAAGGGAACCGGCTCCGGGGTTCCAGGCGCACCCGGAGCCACCGCGCGGAGAAGCTCGGCCTCCGCGGCCAGACGGATGCTCAGCGTCGCCGTCTTGCCGCAGGAGCGAAGCACGACGGGCTTACCGGACGCAGGAACGAATCGCTCGACCTGTCGCACGAACTCGTCGCGGAGGTCGGCGGGTACCCAGTTCCCCGCCGGCTCCACCTCGACTCGCCCGCCCAGATGCCAGGGGAGCTCCAGCACGTGGTCGTCGCCGGCCGCGAGCTCGACCACGTCGAGCAGGTATGCCGGTCCCGATACCACGATGCGTACCAGGTCGCCGTAGCGCGCGCGTACCCAGGCCCACTGACCCCGCTGCTCGAAGTTGTCGCAGGCCGCGTCTCCGGGTGACTGCGACACGCCGTCGAGACGCGGCGCATTGTGCGCCAGCGTCGAGCGATACCAGAACAGATCCCGCGCGACGTACGATCCGGTGCCGAAGTCGGGCAGCCAGTACTCGCCGCCGGCGTGGAGCACCAAGTTGAGGCGGTCGGGATGTCCGTGCCCTCCACCATAGATGCCCGCCTCGAGGCTGGCATATCGGTCCCCCTGCCGGAGCACGGCAAGACCCTGGCCTTCGACCAAGACGTTGCCCGGAGACCATGGCGCTGTCTTCGGAGGCAGCGATGGAACCATCTCGAGCAGCGCCCACCAGGAGAGATCTGTGCGGCTCCGGACCCTTGCCGGGCTGGGCTCCCCCGCTTCGTGGAGATAGGAGTCGAAAGTCTGCGCCTTCGGTGCGGGCGACTGGTAGAGCTCACGCAGCCAGCTCCAGAGCTCGCCGTATTGCTCCGACTCACCGATCCTCGCGAGTCCGATCTCCCAGAGCTCGAGGTACATCGGCTGCGCCAGCGACACTCCGAAGCGGGAATCCTTCCGGGCGGGAAAAGTCGAGTCGGGTAGCGCCGTAACGGCCGGAGCACGAAGTGCCTTGGCCAGTCGCTCGGCGAGCCGGGGATCGGCCAGGAGATCGACACCCGCCTGCTGGGCCCACCTCATGGCGAGCAGCTGGCCTCTGAGCGCGAACAGATGGTAGTTATCGCCCTCGTACCACATGCCGTCTTCCCCGAAGCCATGCAGGAGATGAGCGACAATCCCGCTCGGTCCCTCGACCGCGCGCGAGGCCAGCTCTTCGTCCTCGAACCACACGGCGATGCTGGCCAGCGCCGCGTTGTGCCAGGTCTGCCGGTTGGAGAGGCCCTCGTCGAACTCACCGATCAGATTGGCGGCCTCGTCCGCCACCATCGCCACCACCTCCGTGGTGGCATCGTCCAGCAGGCCACCCTCACGCAGAAGCATCGCGGCCGCAAGATAGTTTCCGATCCAGATCGATTCGAGGTAGGTCGAGAAGAAGAGCCGGCTGGGCCCGAGAACGTTGTCGCGGTTAGGGTAATCCAGATAGCCGCGATACGCCTGAAGCAGCTCGTTGGCCCGCCTGGCCGCAGCATCGTGCCCGGCGAACACGGCGACGGCGGCGAGATGCGCCGCCCGCTCAGCCAGCCAGAGATGTTGATGGTGAGCCCAGGCGCGGTCATGACGCTCGCCGCTGAAGCCTTTCCCGCAGCGTGAGCAGCGGTGTGCCGCCGGACTCCAGGGATCGAACTCGAGCCGGGTGCCATCGTCAGGACAGACACCGCCGTCCGCGGTCAGCAGGGCCTTCGACTCGGGGATCGGAGGCATGCGCTCGAGCACCGGTGCGGCACGCTCGACCAGCCGCTCGAGCAGGGCAGACAGCTCCGGCGCGGCCTCGATCTCCGATCGGCGTTGCTCCAGCTCCTCGGCGGTCAGCATTGGCGCACGCCGTACATCGCCCAACGAACAGGAAGGAGTTGAACGCCACAATTTCGTGCCGCCTCGAGCATGGGTCCCGGATCGTCGGGGCCGAGAAAGAACATGCACCCCCCCGCCCCTGAGCCGGCCGCCTTGCCGCCGAGCGCGCCGGCATCGATGACCGCCCGCTCCAGACGAGCCATGTCCTCGGTACACATGCGGGGATCCAGCGCCTTCTGGTGAGCCCAGTTCTGGCTGAGGAGCTCTCCGACGCGGGCGGAATCACTGGCCGGCAGCGCGGCTGCCATGGCTTCGGCCACATCACGCAGCCCATGCAGAGCACGGGCAACCGTTGCCTCGCCGCGCTCATAGGCCCGCATGACCCGGTCGATAGTGGTTCCAGAAAAGCGGGAAGCGCTGGTGTAGCACAGCATCGTCCGGCGAGCCAGATCGGCCGCGAATTCGGGATCCAGCTTCAATCGCTGCACCTCGGCGTCGGGGTCCCGGAAGTCCAGGCGAAGGAATCCGCCGTAGGATGAGGCGTACTGGTCCTGGCGTCCTCCCGAAATGCCGGCTTCCACTGCCTCGAGGTGGCAAGCCCTCTCGGCGACATCCAGGGGATCCGGACTCTCCCCTCGAGCCGCCGACAAGGCGGCGACCAATGCGACGTCGAGCGCACCCGAGCTACCCAAGCCGGAACCGGGAGGTGCATCCGACCGGGTGCTGAGAGTACACCCGCCCACCGGCAGCATCCGGAGACCGGCCTTGAGCAGGTCCAGCCGACCGTCGCGGACCAGTCCTGTCGAGTCGCTGACCTCCAACTCGTCTTGCAGGTCCTCGGACACCAGCCGGAAACCGCGCCCGCCCAGGCGCACCTCGGCGCGGGCGAACAGCTGAATGGCGCTGGTCACGACAACGCCACCTTCACGGGCGGAGAACGGCGGAACGTCGGTCCAGCCTCCCGCCAGGTCCAGTCGCACTGGCGCCGCCGCGGTGTAAGCCGGGCCAGCGCGCGGAGCAGCGCCGGCGGTCATTGCGTCACCCACCAATCGCGCACCGTGGGAAGCTCCCCCCGCAGATCCATGGTTACCCCGTGCACTCGCCGATTCATCCCCTGGAGGCCGCGGGAGTGATAAAGAAAGGCCACCGGCATGGAATCGGCGAAGATGCGCTGCGTGGCTGCAGGATCGGACGACGGAGCGTCGAGGCCGGCCAGCCGGGCAAGCGGGCCCAGATACCCGAGGCCAGGGTCACCCGGAATGCCGAGCACCGCGGCATCGAAGTCCGGCGTCGATCCGTAGACACGCCCGAGGAACGCCGACATTTCCAGCTGGCGAATGGTCACATCGAATCCAGCGCGGCGCAGACGGGCCTGCAGCATCTGCTCCAGCGGCGCCTCGCCGCTGCCCACGGTCAGCAGCTCGAAGTGGACCCGGCCGGGTCGGAGTGGTGATTTCGTGGAGTGAGAGGCAGCGATCGGCAGGTAGCCCGGCGCAGTCGGGGGTACCGGTCCCAAGGCGGGCGTGCCGAAGCCGTAGATGTAGCCGTCAACCAGCTCCTGGCGGTCGATGGCATTGCTGACTGCACGACGGGTCTCCAGCCGGTCGAACGGAGGCCGTCTGGTATTGAACACAATGCCGTCGGTCTGCAGTAAAGGAAAGCTGAGCACGGCAAGACTCGAGTCGCGGCGCACGAACTCGGCGTGAGCGGGCTGAATGCCGGCAAAGTCGAGCTCACCTGAGGTGAGCGCCGCCAATTTGGTGGTGTCACCGCGCGTGCTGGCGGTTTCGCCCGCCTC
>JBDTUV010000020.1:0-14644 GCA_040007575.1 Gemmatimonadales bacterium | reverse complement strand
AGGAGGGCCACCAGGATCGACTTCGTCCATTCCCAGAACCAGATGACAAAAGACCGGGGCTGCGCGGTGGAACCGGCGGTCATGTACAAACATCCTCATTAGAAGGGAGCAGTTGGGTGCCGAGCTGAAATCTAGCATGGCGGTCGAACAGCTACGGTACGGTCACAGCGGGTATCTGCGGCCTGGAGCGAAGGCGCAGAATGGGGTAGGTGGCGCCTGGCTGGATCTCGCGGTCAAGGAGGTTCCAAGTGACGACACCGTCCTCAGAGGCGGGCTCGAGCAGGTAGGCCGCCAAGACTCCGAGCGGCTGAGTGGTGGGTATCAAGTACCAGCCGGCAGTGATGGCCGTGTCCCTGGGTTCACCGGCCCAGCGTCCTTCGGCCTGCACTGTCCGATGGCCTTCGAATAGAGGAGCCACTGTGAGGGACTCGATGGCAAACGCCTGGACCAATCCGTGCCACGGCTCGGTAAGCGAGTCAACCTCGACTCCCTGGTGCCTCAGCAGGTCCACCACCGATCTCAGCCGCGGCGGGATAAGATACGCTGCCGGGAGCAGCTCTTTCCGTGACGCCGTGAACCGGTCGAACACCGGCATCCGGATAGTCCGGTAAACTCCGGTGCGTTGACGGCGGGCAAAACCGCCGGTCCCCTCGCCGGCGGACCGGGTGATCTCGGCAATGACGGGCTGGATGGTCGGCGGTGCCAGCATCGAGCGCACCGCGACGGAGTCCGCCTTCCACCGGCTGGAGGCTCGGACCAGCGATTTGATGGCCGAGCGCTGCTCGGCAGCCAGGCTCAAAAGCTCCACCACGAAGTGGTACGTGGCCTGGATCCGAGTTCTGAAATCCGCGTTGCTGTAGCCCTCACTCAACACCGCTAGCCGTCCACGAAGTCCCATCCAGTTGGTGCCGAAGCGCGGACGCGCATCGTAGGTCTCCCAGCCCAGCGCCAGCGAATCGGCATCCTGGCTTCGGAAGTTTCCGTAGGAGAACGTCTGCTGCCCGTGCCGCCGCTGCATCCGCTCTCTCACCACAGGCAGGAACTTCTCCCGCACGAAATCGGTGGCTGGGTTGGTGTTCGGGTTCAAGCCGGGGGCGTAGGTGAGAACGTACCCATGGTAACTGCCGTTGGTGGTATGCAGGTCGATGAACAGATCCGGATCCCAGCCGACAATCAGCTCGGCGGCGGCTCGGGTCTCTGGTGCTTCCAGCTTCACATAGTCGCGGTTGAGATTGAGCCACAGGCCGTTGGGATTCTGTCCCACCACGGCGGGGCCATTCTGGCCAGGACGGTTCTGGTCGCCGGGTCCCATCCGGTCGTTGCCGTCCGCATTGTAGATCGGCACCACCATCAACACGATGCTGTCGAGCAGTGGACGCAACCGGCCTTGAGTTAGATCTCGAAGCAGCATCTGCGCGGCTTCCTTGCCCTCGACTTCGCCGCCATGGATATTCGCCTGGAGATACACGATGGGCTTGCCGCTGCGGTGCGCCTCAGCCGGTCCCGCGGGGAGTGGCCGGGCCGCGAGCACCCAGGGAACTCGCCGACCCTCGGGGCTGGTGGCCAGCGTGGCGATTCTCGTGTCGCTGGTTGCTCGCGCCAGGGAATCCAGAAATGCCAGCACGTCCGCGTGGGAGGATGTCTCCCTGAAGCCAGTCCGCTCGGGGCGCGTGGATTGGGCAGCGAGGCGGCTCGCGAGGACCAGCATCAGCAGGCCACATCGCATCACTTTGTTCAGGGAGGCTCCTATGGCCGATGACCCCAAGCCCGCTCCAAGAAGACCGATGCCCCCGTTGATGGACCGGCTGGGCGAGTTGTGTGTGGCTGGCCGCGAGAGCGCGACCTACCTCTGGCAAGTGCCCAACGATGAAGGGGTGCGACAGAAGATCGCCGAGTTGCTGGCCCAGATCAAAGTGGAAGCGGCGAAGCAGGGCCGCCAGGAGATGGGTCGCATAGCAACCGAGCTGGAAACCGCGGTGGCGGTCTCGCCGAGTCCTCAGCAGGTGGAGCTGCTACAGGATGGCTTCGAGCGTCTGACCCGCCTGTGGTCGGCGGCTAAGAGCGGGTTGTTCTAGGAGGGGCGGCAGGGCGGCAGGGCGGTTGTATCCTGGTGTACCTGACGCCTTCGCCGTCCCTATCACTCCAACCCGCTACCTGCCCCGCTGCCCCGCTGCCCCGCTGTCCTTGCCGGCCACTCCGCTGTCCGCCTTGCCCGCGGCCGCGCTGTCCACCACCACGGCGCTTTCCTCCCGGCCGCTCGTCGGACGCCGCTGCACCAGCGTGGCGTTCACCGGCGCCCCCTCCCCCAACCGCTCCTGGCCACCGACCACCACCTGCTCCTTGTCCTCTACACCGCTGGTGACCTCGACAAAGCCGGGAGTGCGTACTCCCAGCTCTACCTGGCGTCGAGTCGCCTTTCCATCGGTGATGACCCAGACAAAGTTCGAGCCTTGAAGGGGAAGTACCGCGTCTTCCGGGATCACCACCGCGTTTGGCCGCACGGCCGTGGCGAGCCGGGCTTCGATGAACATGCCGGCCTGCAGCTCCCCGCGGCGGTTCGGAACCTGAGCCTTTACCAGGATCGTACGTCCGGGGAGCTGGACGATGGGATCCACGAAATCGACCTTCCCGGTGAATTCGCGCCCCGGCAGCGAGGCGACTCGGAAGGTGACCTCCAAGCCGGGCTTCAGCTGCTCCGCATAGCGCTCGGGTACCCGGAACGAGGCCCGCTGGGGGGAGACTGTCTGCAAGGCGGCCAGACGGGTGTCACTCGTCACGTAGTCTCCCACACTCACGAAGCGCTGACCCATGACGCCGCCGAACGGGGCGCGCACCAGCGTACGAGCGAGCCTCACCTTGAGCCGGTCCAGCTGCGCCTCGGTGCTACGCATGGTGGCGTCAGCGCGTTCGAGCTCCGCTTGTGACGAGGCTTTCTGGCTTAGAAGGTCGCGCGTCCGAGCCAGAGACTGGCCCGCCAGGTCGCGGTCTGCTTCCAGCTGTGCCACCTGCGTCCGCAGCTCGGCGTCATCGATCTTGAAAAGCGCCGTGCCAGCTGCCACCGGCGAGCCTTCGCGAACCAGGATCTGGACCACCCGGCCCTCGACGTCGGGACGGAGCTCGATCGACTGCATGGCCTCGATCTGGCCGGTGGCCAGAATGGCATCCACTACCGTATCGGCGCGAGCGGTCGCAGCCTCTACCGGCATCGCGGGCGGTCCGCCACCACCCGGGCCGCCCGGACCGCCTCCCCCGGCCTTCGACTCCGCCTTGTTGCAGGACACGAGGGCGGCCAGCGTCAACATCACTACGTGCGTCGGTCTCACGGTGGGTCCTTGTTCGTGAAAAGTCTCCGGCCGAGTATCGCCTCGAGCCGGGCCAGAGCGAGTCGGTTCACGTACCGAGCCTGAACCAGGCCGGCCTCAGCCTCAGCGAGGTCCACCTGGGAGTCGAGCAAATCGAGAATCGTGCTGGCGCCTGACCGGTAGCGGAGCTCCTGCATCCGATACGTCTGGCTTGCCACGTTGACGGCGACCAACGCCAGCTCCACAGCCGCAGTGCTGACCTCGTAGCCGTCGTACGAAGCGGTTACATCCCGTCGGACCACGCGTTCCAGATCCCCCCGAATCGCCCGGAAGACGTCTCGATTGACCCGGGCCCGGCTCACCTCGATCTCTCGCTGTCCGTTATTCCAAAGAGGGAAGGAGACGCTGAACGTCACGGAGCTGATGTTCGAGGCTCCGGGAAAGAGCCGGGTGTCATACCGCTGATGCAGGCCGCCGACGCTGAGCACGGGCAGGTACTCGCCCCGCTGGGCCCGAAGCGCCGCTTCAGCGGAGCTTTCGTTGGCCCGGGCGGCGCGGTACTGCGGTCCCTGGTCGAGCGCGATCTGCAGCGCTTGGGGGAGGCTTAGCGGAAGTGCTGCGGCCGGCAGGGTGTCCAGGGGTGTCGCATCCACCGGGCCGGAGGCCCCGACTCGCCGACCCAGCTCCAGCTGGGCCGTTCGCAGCGCGTTGTGCTGGCGCAAGCTATCGACCTGGGCGCGAACCAGCTCCAGGACCAGCTGCAGTGAGTCGGTCTGGACCGCTGCTCCCGATGACACCCGCGCCCGCGCCACGGCCAGCCCCTCCCGCGCGCGCTGGGCGCGTTCCCGGTTTACCCGGGACAGCTCCTGATTGACCAGCACGTCGTAATAGCTGGACTCGGTCTCCAGAGCCGCATTGAACCGTTGCTCCAGCTCGCCGGCCTCGGCGCTCGCGATGTCGGCCTTGCTACGGGAAAGCTCGGTGAATTTCCGCAGGCTGAAGATCTCGTAGTTGGCGCTGGCCCGCGCGACGACGAGCGTGCTCGTAGGATTCGACGGATCGGCCGGGTTGAAGAAGCTCTGCGAGTACTTGGTCTCGTCCAGGCTCAGGTTCACCGATGGGACGAAGAACGCGAGCATTGCGGCGCGCCGACCCCACTCCGCGTTGTCTATCTGCCCGACCGCGCGGACGTAATCCGGATCGAATCTCGAGGAGAGGCGAACCGCCTCGGCCAAGGTTACCCGGGGGATGGAGTCGGCTCCGGGAATCGAGTTCACCCGGGCCGGAGCAGCCTGGAGCGCGAGCAGCACTAGAAGCATCAGTCTGCCTCCGCCGGCGCCAAGGCGCCGCTCCGGCTCTGCGCCCGGACCTTCCTGCGCTGGAAGAGCCCGTCGAAGATCACATACACCGACGGCACCACGTACAGGGTGAGGAGGGTGGAGAACATCAGCCCTCCCACGATGGCATACCCGAGCGGGCGCCGGCTCAACGACCCGGCTCCAAGGCCGAGCGCGATCGGAAGCGCTCCGGCCACGGTGGCCACCGACGTCATGAGGATAGGCCGCAGGCGAATTCGTCCTGCCTCCTGTGCCGCGGCGAGTGTGTCCATGCCCCGTTCCTTCAGCTGGTTGATGTACTCCACCAGCAGGATGGAATTTTTCGTCACCAGGCCGATCAAGAGGATCATGCCGATCTGGCTGTACACATTGAGGGTCGAGCCCGCGAGCTTGAGCGTCAGAAGAGCGCCGGTGACGGCGAGCGGCACCGCCAGAAGGACGGTGAACGGGTGAACCAGCGATTCGAACTGGCTCGCGAGAACCATGAAGACGACTACCAGCGCCAGGAGGAAGGCGAAGTAGAGCGCTGAGCCGCTTTCCTCCAGCTCGCGCGACTCGCCCGCGAGGGCGGTGCTGCTGCCCCGAGGCAGCACCTCACTGGCAATGCTGGTCAGGGAATCGAGTGCCTCTCCAAGTGTGAACCCTGGGGCCAGGCTCGCCGTAATCGTGGCCGAGCGCACCCGCTGAAAGTGGTTCAACTCACGAGGTCCCACTCCTTCCTGTACAGTGGCGAGCGCTTCCAGCTTTACCAGCTGGTTGTCGCGGCCCCGCACGTACAATCCGGTCATGTCGCTCGGCGTCGCGCGCGCCCTGGGGTCGAGCTGCACGATCACGTCGTACTGCTTGTTGGCCCGAGTGAACGTTCCCGTCTGGCTGCCACCCAGGAGCACTTGGAGGGTGGTAGCCACATCGGACACCGCCACACCCAGATCCTCGGCCCGGTCTCGGTCGAAACTCACGGTGAGCTGGGGCTTGTTGACGCGGAGATCGCTGTCCACGTTGAGCAGGCCAGGTATCTGCCGAGCCCGCGCGAGCAAGGTGTCGTTTCCCTTTGCCAGCAGATCGAAGTCAGAGTGCTGAATGACGAAGTTCACCGGACTGCCCCATCCGAAGGCAGGCGGGTTGTTAGCGAAGGCGAAGACGCCCGGAATCCCGAAGTACTGCCCTTGGACCTCATTGACGACGTCCATCACGGTTCGATCCCGATTGGCCCAGTCCTCCAGGTTGGTGAAGATGATGCCCCGGCTGACGCCGTCCCCGATATTCACCACGCTGAAGAAGCTGCTGACATCCTTGGTCTTGGAGAGGATTGCCTCGGCCCGCCGCTGGTAACCGTCGGTATAAGCGAGCGAGGAGCCCTCCGGTGCGATGATAAACGTCAGAAACCAGCCCCGGTCCTCTGCGGGGACAAACTCCCGCTTGAGCGACCGAAAGACCAGGAACGCGCTGGCGGTGACCAGCGCCGTCATACCCACTACGACCAGCCGGTGCCGGAGGGCGAAGGCCAGACTGCGGGCATATCCGGAAGCCAGCGAGTTGAACCCGTTCTCCAGAATCCGATAAAACGGCCCATGCCGTTGGGGCACCCGAAGGATCTTGGCGCACAGCATCGGGGTCAGGGTGAGCGCCACGAAACCGGAGATGATCACCGACCCTGCCACCGCGATGCCGAATTCGTTGAACAGGCGGCCGGTGGAGCCCTTGAGGAAAGCGAGCGGAGTGAACACGGCCACCAGCGCGATGGTCGTCGAGAGCACGGCGAAGGCGATCTCCCGGGTGCCGTTGATCGCAGCCTCCTCGGGCGACTCGTGCAGCTCCTCCTGGTGCCGGTAGGCGTTCTCCAGCACGATGATCGCGTCATCCACCACGATGCCAATGGCGAGGGTGAGCGCGAGCAGGGTGAAATTGTTGATCGAGAAGCCCATGAAGTACATGATCGCGAACGCCGCCACGATCGACGTGGGGATCGCGAGGCCGGGAATGATCGTCGCGCGGAGGTTACGCAGGAAGATGAAAATGATGGCCACCACGAGTAGGGCGGCGATCAGCAGGGTCTCTTCAGCTTCCTTGATGGAGCGTTTTACGAATATCGATTGGTCGAAGCCGATGTTGAGGGTTACCCCGGGCGGTAGCGATGCCTGGATCCTGGGTAGCTCGGCGCTGATCGCGTCCGACACCGAGATGATGTTCGACTTCGATTGGCGAACCACACCGATCGCAATCGACTGGATGCCTTTGAAGCGCAGCGCACTCCGCTCGTCCTCCGGGCCCAGTGCCACCCGGCCCAGGTCCTTGAGCTTGACCAGGATCCCGCCGGAGTTACTGACCACCAGGTTGCCGAACTCCTCAGGGGTCTTGAGCTCACCCAGTGAGCGGACGGTGAATTCCCGGCGCTCCGATTCGATCCGGCCGGCGGGAACCTCCACATTGCGGCTTCGTATGGCCTGTTGGACGTCCTGCACCGTGAGCCCGCGGGCGGAAAGCTCCGAGGAGGACAGCCACACTCGCATCGAGAAGCGCCGCTCACCGAAGATCCGGGCCTGCCCCACACCGGGAAGAGTCTGCAAGCGGCTCTTGACCAGCCGGTCGCCAATATCGGAAAGCTGGAGCAGGTCATAATTCTCGCCCGACAGGGCCAGCCAGAAAAACGGCTGCGCGTCGGCGTCCTGCTTAGCGACTACCGGCTCTTCGACGTCCTCGGGCAGCCGCTCCCGGATCCGGGCAACCTTGTCCCGTGTGTCCTGAGCCGCCGCCTCGACCCCACGCTCCAGGTTGAACTCGAGGGTGATGTTGCTGACACCTTCCCCACTGGAGCTCGTAAGGGTGCGCAGTCCCTCGACCGTGCTCAGCTCTTCCTCCAGGATGTCGGTCACCGCCGACTCGACCACCTGGGGGTTCGCTCCCGGCAAAACGGTGGTGACAGAGACGATCGGAGCATCGACGTCGGGGAATTCCCGCACCGCGAGCTGGGTATATCCGATTACCCCGAAGAGGACCAGCGCCAGGCTGAGCATGCTGGCCAGCACCGGCCTGCGAATCGACATATCCGAGATCTTCATAGCAGTAACCCTGCGGCTAATGGCACGGGACTTGTCCGATCACGTTTACAACTGGCGCGGGGAGAGAACCTGCACACTACGGAGGAGGGCGGGCAGAGATTCACCGGCGACTTCGCCCGGCCCATGTGCTAGATTCTCCACCTCTCCGTCGCCAGGTGACAATGGCAATCAAACTATCGAGCCGCCAGCAGGCCCAGCTCGCCTATCTCGAGCTGCTGCCTCAGAAATTGGCGCGTATTTACAGCGTCGTCGAGCAGATGGCGGGCGCCCGAGTGGACGAAACGCTGGCGCGCGCGCTCGGCCGGCTGGTGGACGACATAAAGGGAAACGCAGCATCCCTGAGCCTCGGCGGCTTGGCCGATACGGCTGGGCGCATGGGCATGCTGATTCGTAGCGGCGGCGGAATGCCCACGAAGGTGCGCGGTCTGAGGGAGCTGCAGAGCAGTCTTAAGATCAACTACGACGCCGCCTTACGCTCGGCCACTACGCCGGAAGGACCCGGCGGTGAGGAACCGCCCGAAGGCAGCCCGCCGGTTTAGCCCGCCCGATGGCCCCGCTTGGCGAGAAACCGGTCGACGAGCGGCCCACTCATCAGGATGATCATGAAGTGAATCAGCACGCCGATGAGAAGGGACACGTAGGTGAGCGCTCCCAGTATGAGCCCGGCACCAATCGATGCGAAGAGGACTCCAAACCAGTACATCGAACCGCCTCCGGAATGAGGAAAGGCCCAGCCCCGGGCGCCGAAGTTAGCCGGATCGGATCCGTGATCGCAACCCGACTCCGTAACCTCGAGGTATCACCAATGCGCACTTCGACTTTCATTAGCGGCCTCGCCTTGACCCTGCTGGGCGCAACCTCAGCTGCCGCGCAGTCCGACCACGCTCAGAAAGACCATTCCGATCACGGGGTCGCGGGTGGCGGGACGCTCCCCGCCGGCTGGACGGTCCGGCCCGACGGCACCGGGGACCTCAAGAGCGTGAAGTTCGTTACGATGGGGCCCGGATATCATGTGACCCTGGGTCCCGCCACGATTCTCTACCGGAAGAGCGACCGGGCCAACGGTCCCTTCCATACTCTCGCAACCTTCAACCAGACGAAGAAGCTGGAGCACTCTGAGGGGTACGGGCTCTTCGTTGGAGGACAGGCGCTCGACGGCAAGGGCCAGAAGTACACCTATTTCTTGGTACGGGATGACGGGAGCTACCTCATCAAGCGGCGCGATGGGGACAAGACGAGTGAGGTGACCAAAGGCTGGACCGCGCATCCCGCGGTCAAGAAGGGCGACGCGGAGGGCAAGGCGAGCAACCTCCTCGAGATCGACGCCAAGCAGGACCCGAGCAAGATCGATTTCAAAGTCAACGGCCAAACCGTCTACACAGCCGATGCCAGGAACCTGAGCAGCAAGGGTATTGTTGGCCTGCGCGTCAATCACAACCTGGACCTGCACGTGGAAGGGTTCGACGTCCACCAATGATGTTCAGCCGCCAGGCCCCCTGGCCGGCCTTCCACCGTGGGTACTCGTCGGCCCGGAGAGAGAGAGAGAGAGAGAGAGAGAGAGAGCGGGAAGCCAGCGGGTCTCGGTGTTAGAGTTGTAGAGCCCGAAGATCCGGAGCCCAGCGAGTCCCCAATCGGTTCCCGTGCGCTGGTCCGCTGCGGCTAGCGGCAGCTTGAGACCGACCTGAGCGTTACGGGCTAACCCGTAGGCGGCCTCAGGAACGGCTATGTGGGTGCGGCGGCGGCCGCTGGCCGGCGCAAGGCATCAGGACCGCCGCCTGGGGCGAATGTGCTGCTGCACGGGCCCGCCTGCTGCCGTGACGAGCCCGCGGGTGCGTTACTGAACCGGCTCCTTGGTTGGCGCATCTGTGGGCGGCTCTTCTTCGGGCGGTGGTCCGCCGAAATCCTTGGACCAGGCCAGACTCGTGCCGATGGTGAACACTGTCTTGCCATTATCCTGAGACGCCGAGGTAAACTTGGTCGCATCATCAATGTTGATCTGGAAATGTGCGTTGGGCGTGATCGACAGCCCGCCAACGGTGAGGGGGAGGCCCGCAGAGAAGTCGAGGTGAGTTATTCCCTCGCTCACATACAGCGGAATCTGGTTGGAAGTAGTGTTGGTTTCCCCCCACGTGAAGCCCATCACGGCGCCGAGATTGAGACTCTTTTTGCCGACCGGCACCGGCTGAGTGGCCGAAACCCAGCCGAACCACCCCTTATAGATATCCGCGTCATAGTACAACGTCAGGTTGGGCGAAAGCGGCACCTCCGGCAGCGTCACCGCGCCATAGATCTCGGTGCTGTTAATGTCCGGACCGTTGTCGGTGAGCTGCGGGAAATTGGCCTGTGTGGCGTAGGGCGAGAGAGTCCCGATGTTCTTCTGGCTGTAGGTCCAGCGTATCACGCCGAGCTTCAGCGCGGTGGGGCCCGCCGCCCGATTGTATTCGAGCCAATAGTCGACCTCGGTAAGTCCAGCACGGGATCCCCCGGTAGTAAAATCGTTCGCATCCCCGTCCTTCGACACCTCGAGGTTGCCCCACACGCCCGCCGTAAAGCCCGCAAAGGTCAGATAAAGATCAGGTTGCACAACCGGCCGGTTGCTCAGCGTCAGACCCCAGAACATGTACCGGCTGTTTAAGCCGAGATCTGCACCAACAGTCACCTGCGCGGCGACCGGAGTGGCGAGGACGATCCCCCAAACGAGGAGGGCAGCTCCCAGAACATTCGCTCGCTTCATGATGTCTCCCTGGGTGAAGTGAGGACGACCGCTAGGCTAAAAAAAGCCCGCCATAGCGGTCCAGCGGGCCAGAACCAGCAGGGACTTGGCCCAGATGCTCGATATAGCTCTGTGTGGCGATGTCGCTCGCCGCGCGGGCTGCGAACGTCATCCGTATAGAGGTGTAGCCAATGTACCGGCCTATGAGCGACCGTCAAGGCGGTCTGAGGTCTTCCCTGGCGCCGCCGTACCCTCCGCCGCCGGTGTGGCCCGGTGCGCGGGGGCTATGCTAACAACGGGGGCTCAACTCTGCACAACGTGCGAGAAACAAACATCACCGCCGACCCCCGCGGCGAGCGTGCTCTGCCATCTTCGGTCTCCCTGCAATCCTGGCGCTTGCAGTCACTATTTCCCCATCATCTTCCCGTGCATTCCGATGAGCCGCTTGACCCGGTCGGCATGGGCCCGCATTCGTGCCGAGAGCGCCTGCCCCTTGAGATTTGGCAGCTCCGCCAGATCCTGCTTTACCGAGTCAGTGAGCGCGTTCCACTTTGGGGTGCCGGACATCTGCATGCCGCGCATGTCCCCCCCCATCCGGTCCATCATCTGTGACATCATCCCCTGATGCATCGCCATCATTGCCTGCATCTGCTGGGGCGACATCCGCATCATCGAGTCCATGTGGGCCCGCATGTTGGACATCATCTGCATCCCCTGCATGTTCATACCGCCCATCCCCATGCCACCAGAATCCATCCGGCCCATGCCCATCCCCACCTCGGTTGCACCCAACGATGGCTAGCGCCCCGACGAGCAGAATCCAGCACGATCCTCGCATCTCAAGCCTCCTTCGATGTAAAAGGTTCCGTTGCCCAAAGTGCCTCTCCTTCCGCGCCCCCAAGCCCTCGGCGCCTCCAGAGATAGTAGACGGCCGGGATGACCACGAGCGTGAGGATCGTGGACGTAACCATCCCGCCCACCATTGGCGCCGCGATTCGCTGCATGACCTCCGCCCCGGTCCCATGGCTCCAGAGTGCGGGCAAGAGGCCCAGCATGATGGCTGCCACCGTCATCAGCTTGGGCCGCAGCCGGTTGACGGCGCCGTACTCGATGGCCCGGACGAGTTCGGCCCGAGTGGGACGCCGCCCGTCACGGGTGATGTCCTCCCACGCGTGGTCCAGGTAGAGCAGCATGACCACCCCCGTCTCCGCGGCCACGCCGGCGAGCGCGATAAACCCGACCGCGACCGCGATGGAGAGATTGTAGTCCAGCAGCCACATCACCCACACGCCGCCCACCAGGGCAAACGGCAGGGACAGCATTACAATGAGCATCTCCGCTACAGTGCCGAAAGTGAGATACAGGAGGAGTGCGATCATCCCGATCGTAAGCGGTACCACGACCTGGAGGCGAGCCTTGACCCGCTGGATCGCCTCATACTGGCCGCTCCACTCGAGCCGATACCCCGGCGGGACATTGACCTCGCGGGCCACCACCTGCTTGGCCTCCGCCACGTAGCCGCCAACGTCGCGGCCCTGCACGTCGATTGACACCAGGTCATTGAGGTATCCGTTCTCGCTCCGAATCATCGGCGGACCCGGGGTGAACTGAATGTCGGCGACCTGCGCCAGCGGGACCTGAATCCCCTGCTGCCCGCTCACCAGAAGCTGACCAATCGCCTCGGGTGAGTCGCGGAAATCCCGAGCATAGCGCACCTGCACCGGAAAACGCTCCCGGCCCTCGACGGTGGTGGTGATCTGGTCTCCGCCGAGCGCCGTGCCGAGCACCTCCTGGACATCGCCGGTGGTGAGCCCGTAGCGCGCCAATGCCGCGGCGTTCGGCCGGATGTCGAGATAGCGCCCCCCGAACGAGCGTTCGGCATAGATGCTTGCCGTGCCCCGAAGTCCTGATAGTGCCCCCTCGATGTCGTGCCCGATCCGCTGGATGACCTGGAGGTCGGGCCCGTAGATCTTGACGCCCAGGGTCGTGCGGATCCCTGTCGAGAGCATGTCGGTGCGATTTTTGATCGGCATGGTCCAAGTGTTCACTGCGCCGATTATCCGCAGCCGCTGGTCCATTTCGGCGATCAGCCGCTCCTGGGTCATCCCCTTCCGCCACTCCGACTCGGGTTTGAGGTTCACAATAGTCTCGACCATCGAGATCGGCGCCCAGTCGGTTGCCGTGTTCGCCCGACCCGCTTTCCCCCAGACTGACGCGACCTCCGGGAAGGTCATCAGGATGCTGTCCTCGACCTGGAGCAATCGCCGCTGCTGGGTGAGGGAAACGCTCGGCAGCACGTTGGGCATGTACATGAGGCTTCCTTCCCGGAGTGGGGGCATGAACTCGCTGCCCAGGGTGGCGAAGGGAAGTAGCGTGAGGCCCACCGTCACAACTGCCGCAAGCACGACGACGCCGCGGGCGCGCAGCGCCCAGCGCAGGATCGGCCGGTACAGGTGGTCCGCCCAGCGGTTGATCGGGTTGGCGGCCTCGGGCCGTATCTTTCCCTTGACCAAGAAGCCCATGAGCACCGGTACCAGGGTTACGGATAGGAGCGCAGCGCTCCCCATCGCAAACGTCTTCGTGAGGGCCAGCGGCCGGAAAAGCCGCCCCTCCTGGTCCTCCAGGGTGAAGACCGGCAGGAACGAGAGGGTAATGATCAACAGTGACATGAAGAGCGCAGGCCCCACCTCTTTCGAGGCAGCCAGCACCCGTTCCCAGTGAGGGCGGTCGGGCTCCCGCTCGATATGCTTGTGCAGGTTTTCGATCATCACGATCGCCGCGTCGATCATCGCCCCAATCGCGATGGCGATCCCGCCGAGGGACATGATGTTGGCATTGATCCCCATCCAGCGGATGAGGGCGAGCGCGGCTAAAATGCCGAGCGGGAGAGTCGCGATGGCGACGAGCGCGCTCCGGGCGTGGAGCAGGAAGACGAGGCAGACCAGCGCGACGATGACCGACTCCTCGAGCAGGGTTCGCTTGAGCGTGTCAATCGAATGGTGTATTAGATCTGACCGGTCGTAGGTAGTGACTACCCGGACACCGCGGGGCAGCGAGGGCGCGATCTCCGCCAGCTTCGCCTTAACCCGGTTGGTCACGTCGAGCGCATTCGCGCCGAAACGCATGACCACCACACCGCCAACTGCTTCGCCCCGGCCGTTCCGCTCGGCAATCCCGATCCTGAGATCGGGACCAATGGTTACCTGCGCCACGTCGGCCACCCGGACTGGGCGGCCCTGGGAGCCGACGCCGACCGCGACGCTCGCGATGTCCTCGACGCCGCGGAAGTAGCCACGCCCGCGGATCGCGTAATCACTGCCGGCTACCTCGATGGTTCGGGCACCCACGTCCTGGTTGGCACCTCGGACCGCGTCGGCAATCTGCCGCGCCGTCACCCCGAACGCGCGGAGGCGTACTGGGTCGAGTAGTACTTGGTACTGCCGCACAAAGCCGCCGATGCTGGCGACTTCGGCCACACCCGAGAGGCCCTGGAGCGCATAGCGGACCTGGAAGTCCTGGATGGTGCGGAGCTGCGCCGGCGAGTAGCCCGGCCCTTCTAGCGCGTACTGATAGACCCAGCCCACCCCAGTGGCATCGGGACCGAGCTCGGTCTTGGCACCGGCGGGAAGCCGCGCCTGAATGGCGTTAAGCCGTTCGAGTACGCGCGACCGTGCCCAATAGAGATCGGTCCCCTCCTGGAAGATGACGTAGACGAACGAGGTGCTGAACATCGACTGCCCGCGCACCACCTTTGCGCGAGGCACGCCGAGCATCGCGGTGACGAGCGGATACGTAACCTGGTCCTCGACCACCTGCGGCGCCTGACCGGGGTACTCGCTATAGACGATGACCTGCACGTCCGAGAGGTCAGGGATGGCGTCCACCGGCGTGGTACGCAAGTAGAGCGCGCCGCCAACAAGGAGTGCGAGCGCCGCCATGGCGACGAGGCCGCGCCGCGCCACCGACAACTCGATGAGCTTGGCGATCATCGGCGCTCTTCCTTCATCAACGTTGTGTCCTTCATATCCATCTGTTTCATATCCGGCCCACTGGCCCCGCTGCCCCGCTGCCCCGCTGCCCCGCCCGTCTCCATACCGCCCATGTTGAGTCCCATGCCCATCTGAAGCATGAGACCCTGCATGGCAGCGGCAAGGTTGGACTCGGAGTCGAGAAGATAGGTGGCCGAGGCGACGATCTCGTCGCCCGGCTTGAGCCCGCTCACAATCTCCACCA
>JBDTUV010000019.1:0-15238 GCA_040007575.1 Gemmatimonadales bacterium | reverse complement strand
ATCCCAAGCCCGGTCTCAAGCACTCCAAGCAGAGCGACGGGTACATCATTCCCGATCTGATCGTGGAAAAGATCGGAACCCGCTACCAGGTGTTCCTCAACGACACCGGCATGCCGCGACTTCGCCTCAGCCGGTCCTACCAGGAGATTGCGCGCGACAAGAAGAAGATGACCCCGGAGAACCGGGAGTTCATCGCCTCCAAGATGAACAGCGCCAACTGGATGATTCAGGCTATCGAGCAGCGGCGTCAGACGATGCTGAAGGTCATGAATTTCATCGTGGATCGTCAGCGCGACTTCTTCGAAAAAGGCATCGAGTACCTCAAGCCGCTCACCCTGCGGGAGGTGGCCGAGGTGATCAACATGCACGAGTCCACCGTGAGCCGGGTGACCAATGAGAAGTACGTCCAGACACCGCGCGGCGTGCTTCCGCTCAAGTTCTTCTTTTCCAGCGCTCTCTCCACCGCTTCAGGCGAGGACGCAAGCGCCCGCTCGATCCGGGCCAAGCTGGAGAAGATGGTGAGCGAGGAAAACAGCGCCAAGCCGCTCACCGACCAGCAGATCGTCCACCTCTTCCAGGAGCAGGGGATTCAGATCGCCCGACGTACGGTCGCCAAGTACCGCGACCAGCTGGGCATCCTTCCGGCGCGAATGCGGAAGCGCGTATGACGATTGCTCCGGTCGAGACGCTGGATGTGAGCGTGCTCGTCCCGGCCAAGGACGAGGCAGAGAACCTTCCGGAGTTCCTCCAGCGCTGTGCCGACGCCCTCGGCCCTGCGGGCTTCTCCTTCGAGGTGATCGTCGTCAACGACGGCTCCCGGGATGGGAGCGACCGGGTGCTTCGCGACTTGGAGCTGCAATACCCCTTCCTCTCGGTGTGCACCCACCGCCTGCAGCGAGGGATCGCCGATAGCCTCCGCTCCGCGGGCGACATCGCCCGCGGCGACGTCTTCGTCTTCTATCCGGCCGATCTCCAGTACCTTCCCGAGGACATCCCCGCGCTGGTGGCCCCGATTCTCGAGGGGCGGGCCGATATCGTCACCGGAACTAAGCAGGGTAAATACGAGAAGGCGTTCGTCTCCAACGTCTACAATGTCCTGTGTCGCTGGCTGTTCGGCGTTCGGGTCACCGATCTGAACTCGGTAAAGGCGTACCGGCGGGAGGTAATGCTCGGTGTGCCACTGCGGCCCGACTGGCATCGCTACATGGTCGTGATCGCGGCTGCCGATGGCTATCGGCTCACGTCGTTGCCGGTTCCACTGTACCCGCGGCGAGCGGGCATATCGAAGTTCAACTGGAAACGCATACCGGTCGGCCTGTTCGACCTGATCTCGGTCTGGTTCCAGCTCCGGTTCGGTCGCAAGCCGATGCTCTTCTTCGGCGTCGGTGGCGCCATTCTCTTCGTCATCGGGCTCCTGGCCGGCATTGCGGCGCTGGTGCTGCGCTTTGGTTACGGCATCGGCCTCCGGCCACTGTTGAATCTGGTCGAGATGATGGTGATCAGCGGCATTGTCCTGTTCGGATTCGGCTTTCTGGGCGAGATCATCGCCGGGATGCGCGAGGAGACGCGGCAGATCGCCCGCGATCTTGCTCGACTCGAGAAGCTCGACGTCCGGGACTGACCGGTGCGGGTCGTCTTCCTGACCCACAACTACCCACGGAGGCCAGGCGACCTCTCGGGCGCCGCGGTGGGTACCCTCGCCCGTGCTCTCATGCGTCGGGGGATCTCGGTCCGGGTCGTCACCCCGAGCGACGAATCGGGGGAAGTCGAGGTCGACGGCGTTGCCGTCAATCGGACGCGGGTGGGTCGCTCCATCCGGGACACGATCTCGCGCAATGATTCCCTCGCTTCGGCCCTGAGAAGCCCGATCGGGTTGCTCGCGCTGGGCCGCCTGCGGCGCTCCATGCGGGCAGCCGCCCGCCAGGAGATCAGCGCCGGCGCCGACCTGGTTCACGCCCACGGTTGGATACCAGCCGGACTTGCGGCGCCCGCTGGAACCCCTCTGGTATTGACCGTCCTTGGGGCCGACGCGTCCCTGCTGAAGGAATCCCGGATCGCACGCTCCCTCGCACGACCGATTTTTCAGCGTGCCGCCGTCGTAACCACGGTCTCGCGTGAGGTTGGCACCTGGGTTCAGGCCGGCGTCGGCCGGTTCGTTGACAACCCGCACATCCACCCCATGCCGACCGACACGCGGACCTATCCCTGGACCCGGGGCGGGGGCGGGGCGGTGGTCATCGCCCGGCTCATTCCCTCGAAACGGGTGGAGCTCGCCATCGAGACGGCCGCCGTACTGGCCTCATGCGGCCATGATTTCCCCCTGACCATAGTGGGAGACGGGCCTGAGCGTCCGGCTCTGGAGCAGCGGGTGGCGCAACTGGGGGTCTCGGCGCTGGTTCGCTTCGTGGGAGCCATGGGTCCGCCCGAGGCGCGGGTATACCTCGAGCGCGCGGACGTCATGCTGTTCACGGCTCGAGGAGACGGTACCGCGTTCTCCGCGATCGAGGCCCTGATCTCCGGGGTCCCGGTAGTGGCCTGCTGGGATAGCGGGGCCGCAGTGGACATAATCCCCGAATCGGGGCCCGGTCGCCTCACCCTGCCGGCGGCCGAGGCGATGGCCGATGGCGTGCTCGATCTTCAGGCCGACCCGGACCGTCTGACCATGGGGCGTCTGGTCGGGGAATCGTGGCGCGCCCGGCTCGCGCCGGACAACGTCGCTGAGCTGTGCGAGGGATGGTATCGCAATGCCCTCGCCAGCTGAGCGCCTCCGGATCCTCACCGTCACGCACAACTACCCCCGCTTCGCTGGTGATCGCGCCGGAGCGTTTGTGGCCCGCATCGCCGAAGGAGCGGCCGCTCGTGGCGACCGAGTCGAGGTCATCGCACCGCATGCGCCCGGCGTCGCGCGCGACGAACAGACCGGGGGGGTGCGGGTACGCCGCTTCCGCTATGCTCCGGACCGGTGGGAGCGGGTTGCATACACCGGCAGTCTGCACCACCAGACACTGCTCTCACCAACGGCCGCGCTGGCCTTCCCGGGATTCTTGCTGGCCTTCGCGCGCGCCATCCGAGGAGCCGTACGCCGCTTCGAGCCCCACGTAATCCACGCCCACTGGTGGGTTCCCGGTGGTTGGTTTGCCAGTCGAGCACGGGTGCCCTACCTCATCACCTGCCACGGCTCGGACGTCCGGCTGCTCGAGCGGGGTGAACTGATTCGGAGGGTTGCACTGCCCGCGTTTCGGCGAGCCGCCCGAGTCACCGCTGTGTCCCGGTTCCTGGCCGGAGACATCCGGCGGATGCTTCCTGCGCTGAATATCGATGTGCTGGTGACGCCGATGCCGGTTGACGTGACTGGCTTCCTCGAGGGTGCTCGAGTTACGAAGCTGGAGCCTCCCAGGATCCTCTACGCCGGGAACCTGGTGCCCACCAAGGGTGTGGATGTGCTCCTCCGTGCGGTCGCCGAGCTCGGTCGGCGCGGCATCGCCTGCCAGCTGAAGATTCTGGGTGAGGGCCCTGCCAAGGCCGAGCTCGTCCTCCTTGCTCACAAGCTCGGTCTGGCCTCACGAGTGATATGGGCATCCTTCGTTCCCCAAGGACAAATGGCGGCCGAATATGGCGCCAGCGCCGTCACCGTGCTTTCCAGCCGCGGTCGGGCGGAGGGATTGGGTCTGACCCTGGTGGAAGCGCTGCTGGCGGGATGTGCGGTCGTCGGCACCGCGGCCGGTGGGATCCCGGAGGTCGTCCTTCACGAAAAGACCGGTCTCATTGCGCGTGACGGTGATGCGGAGGACTTGGCAACTCAGATCCAGCGCCTGCTGACCGACCTGCCGCTGCGGGAGCGGCTGACCAGGGCAGGGAAGGAGCACGTGCTCCGGACCCATTCCCCTGAAGCCGCCGTCGGCCGCTTTCTGGAGATTTACGATGCTGTCGCGGACCATCAGCCGCACATATGATTATTCGGGAACAACTCGTGACCTTCGTTGCCGGAGCAGGATCGCCATGATTCGCGTGGATGTACCAGCGGAACGGCTCCGTCCTGCTGAGCGCTTCGGACTGGATGTCCTGATAGACCTGTCACGCCTGCTCGTGGCCGAGCGGGCCGACTGCGATATAGTGCGGCTCACGGTGGTTGATCGGCCCTACTCCGAGACGCCGGTAGCCGATCTGCTCCCGGGAGCGGCGCTGGAGCGAGCCAACGGCGAGGTACGGGTAACCACCGCTGCCCTCTTCGCGGTCGCCGAGGTTGCCGGGGGTGCAGCAGAGCAACGCTCCGGCGCGGTCGACCGGCATGGAAGGGTACCGGCGGACGAGAATCCCCTGGTGGCCGCGGGACAGAGCCGCAAACCGCTGGTGTCCATACTCGGAGCTGAGCTGCGCCGCGCCGCTGCGGCCGTTGCAGAGCGCCGTCCGATGCGGTTCCTCGCCCCATGGCCAGGCGGCTACCGCTGGGCCGCCCTCGTCACCCATGACCTCGATGTCGTGGAATGGTGGGCACTGTCCCCACTTCTCCGGATGGCCGAACTGGGACGGAAGGGAGCATGGCGGTTGACTGCGCGCGTCGCCCAGGCAGCCCGACGCAGCCTCGGAAAGGACCCCGTGAGCCGTGGCGTCCGCGCCGTGCTTCAGCTCGAGGCCCATCATGGCATCCCAGCCACGTGGTTCGTCAATTGCTCCGAGCCCACCCTCCGCTCGATGGTCACCGGCGAGTCCACCTACCGGCCCGACTCTCCCGCAACTCACCGGATCCTCCGCGCCGTCATCCAGGCCGGACGTGAGATCGGGCTTCATGGCAGCTTCGCCACCGGAGGAGACGCGAGGCTCATGGCATCGCAGCGCAACATGTTGGGCCGGTTGACTCAGCGTCCGATTACCGGCGCCCGGCAGCACTTCCTTCGCATGCGGCCAGGCGTGACCCAACGGGCCATGGTGAAGGCCGGGTTCGATTACGATGCCACCTGGGGATTTGCCGATCGAAACGGGTTCCGCCTCGGAGCGGCAGACGTAGTGCCTGCCTGGGATGCCAGTCGCGAGCTGCCGATACCGCTGGACCTGGTGCCTCTCATCTGGATGGATCGCGCGGTCAGGAAGGATCCTGGAGTGGAAGAAGCGCAGCGTTGGATCGAGGACGGCTTGGAGCTGGCTCGTGCGTGCCGAGCAGTGGAGGGCGCCTGGGTCGGTCTCTGGCACCCAAATCTGACGGAAGCCCTTGGGTTCCCCGGCGCGGAGCCGGCCTTCGTTCGCCTGCTGGAAACACTGGCGGGCGATCGCCCGTATTTCGCATCCGCAAGAAAGATTGTCGAGTGGCGGCGGTTCCGCCGCTCGGTCCGTGCCGCCCGGATTTCCGCCGATGGACGGGTCACCCTGACGGCCTCGCCTGGTCATCCGATCGTAGCCGTGGAAGATGCGGCGGGGAACGCCACCCAGGCGCACGTGCACCCGGAACAGTCCAGTGGCGCGGCGTAGAGCCTGGTGGTTCCTGCAATTCGCTGCGGGAGCGTTGCTCGTTGGGCTGGCCGCTCGATCGATCCTGGTCAACTGGCAGAGTCTTCGAGCCGAGCATGTCGAATGGCAGGTCTCGCCGGCCTGGATAGCCACCAGTGTGCTGCTGGTCTTCGCCAGCTACAGCGTCCTGATCGAGGCTTGGCGGCGGGTAGTCCTCAGCATGGGTCAAAGGCTCGCATTTCTGCCGGCCACACGCATCTGGTTCCTGTCCAGCCTGGGGAAGTACGTGCCGGGGAAAGTCTGGACAGTGGCTGGAGCGGCGGTATTGGCCCAGCGCGCAGGAGTGGATCCCGCCGCGGCCGTCAGCGGCGCGATCGTACTCCAGGCGCTGGCGCTCGCGAGTGGTGCGGCCGTGGTCATGATAACGGCGCGTGAGACGTTCCAGGCGGTGGGGCCCTGGGCCGTTCCCGTTGCCACCGCAGGCATCGCCATGTCCATCGCCGGGGTGGCACTGGTGTGCTCCCAGTCCTTCCTCGACCGGGTCGGCCGCTTGCTCCCCAGCTCCTGGCCTCGTCTTCGTGCAATCCCGCCCTCGATACTGACGCTTGCCTTCGTTGCCAATGTTCTCGCCTGGACCGGCTACGGCGCTGCGCTGCTGCTGCTGGCTCGCGGCCTGCTTCCCGATGTCGTCCTGAGCTTACCTCAGGCAGTGGGAGTCTTCACCTGCTCCTATCTGATCGGCTTCGTCGCCCTGTTCGCGCCGGGAGGCCTGGGCCCCCGGGAATCGGTCTTCATCCTGATGCTGGCCGGCGATATCGGGCTCAAGCAGGCTGCCGCGCTCGCGCTTGCGAGCCGGCTCCTGCTGACCGGAACCGAGGTGCTCCCGGCCGTCCCGTTCCTTCTCCGGCGCAGCGCGCCGAATCCCCCTTCGGCACGAGAGGCCTGAGTGCAGCAGCCCCAATCGTCGGAGTTGGACCGACTACCTCGATGGGCGCCGTTCGTCGTGATGGGCGTCCTGGCCCTTCTCGTGTTCCGCGAATACCTCGTGAGCGGGCCGGGCTCGATGCTGCTGGGGCAGGACACCATCGCTGCCGGCGTCATGTTCCGCAAGTTTTTCGTGGAGCACATCCGAGCCGCGGGGCGGATGCCGCTCTGGAATCCCTACCTGTTTGGCGGCGTCCCCACCATTGAAGCGGGCAGCGGAGACATCCTCTATCCCGCCGCGATCCTGCATTTCCTGTTGCCGCTCCCCAGCGCGCTGGCCTGGAAGCTCATCCTGCACGTCTATCTGGGTGGCGTGTTCATGTACCTCGCGGCCCGCGCATTCGGCGCGAGCCGGCTGGTGGCCCTCTTCGCGGGATCGGCGTATCTCCTGTCCGCCAGTCTGGTGAGCCTGGTGTGGGGAGGACAGGACGGCAAGATGTATGTTACGGCGCTGTTCCCCGCAGCGATGTGGCTCCTCGTTACCGCGCTCGATAGGCGCTCGTGGCTCCGCTTTCTGTGGCTCGGCGTGGTGGCAGGGCTGATGGTGTTGGCCCACCCCCAGCTGGCGTACTACGCATATATCGCCCTCGCGGCCTACGCCCTGGCGGCTCTCTGGAGCCGGCGGCATGAAGGGGGTGCGGTGCTGGCCAACGGACTCGCCGGCGGCATGCTCGCGGTGGTCACCGCGTTCGGTGTGGCGGCCGTGGCGTTGTTGCCGATGTACCGCTACCTCAGGGAAGACTCGCCCCGAGCCGGACCCGGGCGGGGTTTCGAGTATTCAGCGACCTGGTCGCTGCACGCCGAAGAGGCCCTGTCACTGTTCGTGCCCGAGTTTGCGGGAACCGACGTCCAGTCCGACACGTACTGGGGAAAGAATCCCTTCAAGCACAACTCCGAATATGGCGGCGCGCTGGTGTTGGTGTTGGGGATTGCCGCGCTGGCGGGGCTCAAGGGCGACCGCCGCCGTTGGGGTCTGGGGGCGATCGCCGCTGTGGCGTTGCTCTACGCGCTGGGAGCGGGAACACCGGTGTTCGGATGGCTGTATGCCTTCGTTCCGGGATTGAAGAACTTCAGGGCGCCCAGCCTGGCTACCTACCTGGCCATCGCCTCGCTGACCCTGTTGACGGCGCTTCTGGTCGAGCGGGTGCTGTCAACCGGTGACGCGCGGGCCCGGCGGGCCATGGCCATCGGACTGGCCACCGGTACAGTGGCAGCACTAATGATCGCGGTCCTGATGCTGGCCGGGGGCAGGGGCCTCCACGCCGTCTGGATCTCGACCTTTGGGCAAGCGGACGGTCTCGATCGCTCGGGTGCATTCGCGGCGAATGTGCCGCGGGTTGCGGCTGGAGCACTGATCGTCGCCCTGATGTGCGGGGCAGCCCTGGTCGCCCTGGTGCTTTGGAACCGGGGGGTGCTGAAGGCAGCTCACGTCGTGCTCATCCTCGCGGCGCTCACTGCGATCGATCTGCTGCGGGTCGATGCCCGATACATTCAGGTGGTGCGCTACGACGACTTCTTCCCACCGGATCCGGGAATCGAAGCCCTCAAGGCCCGGCTGGTGCCTGGCGAGCGGGTGCTTACGGTCGGTGGGGTGTACCCCGATGGCTTCCTCGCCGCGTATGGGGTGCCCGAAGTTTTCGGCTATCACGGGAACCAGCTTCGGTGGTACAATGCGCTGACCCGGTACGACGTGCGGCAGTCGGCTCGCACGACCGCGGAGCTGGAACAGTACTGGCTCAGCTTCCTGAACAGCGCCGCCTTGCGCGCGCTGGCTGCCCGGTACGTGCTCCTGCCGGGGAAGGTGGAGCTCCCCGGCTTTCGGCTGCTGGGCGCCGATCAGCGGGTAGCGGTGTACGTGAACGACGCGGCCCTCCCCGGCGTGTCTGTTGTGCCGGGCGTGCAGGTCGAGCCCGATTCCGCTCAGCGGATCGCCACACTCTGGTCGCCGACGTTCGATCCGGCAAAGACCACGCTCGTGGAGGAACCCGTGCCGGCCGTGGGGCAGGCGGGGGGCACCGGCACGGCGGTGATCGAGGGCAACGGCGACGATACCCTGGCCGTGCGGGTTCGGTCCACCGGGCCGGCACTCCTGCAGGTAAGCCGCACCTATCACCGATCCTGGGAGGCGGAAATTGATGGAGTCTCAGTGCCAGTGATTCGAGCCAATCACGCCCTGATGGCGGTTCCTCTGGCCAGGAGTGGTGAGCACCTCGTGCTGATGCGCTACCGGCCCGCCATCGTCCGCATGTCGACCATGATCAGCCTGGCCACCTGGGCTGCCGTCATCCTGATTACGCTTTTCGCGACTGCCTTGCACCTTCGTCGCCCTCGTGGCTGAGCGTCTGCTCGTCGTGGTGCCGACGTACAACGAGCGGGTCAACCTTCCGCTCGTCGTGCCCGCCATTCTCCAGCAGGATCCGCGGCTCGAAGTCCTGGTGGTGGACGACAATTCACCCGATGGCACCGGTCAGCTGGCGGACGAGCTGGCGGCGTCCACACCCCGGGTGCACGTGTTGCACCGGCCGGCAAAATCGGGACTGGGGAAGGCGTACCTCGCCGGGTTCCGCTGGGCGCTGGAGCACGGGTATGACCTGATCTTCGAGATGGATGCGGACTTCTCTCACGACCCTCGGTTCCTCGGCGACTTCGTCCGGGCTGCCAACGAAGCCGACGTGGTGATCGGCTCCCGGTATCGCACCGGGGTCAACGTGATCAACTGGCCGATTTCCCGGTTGCTCCTCTCCATTGGCGCCAACGAGTACGCCCGCTGGATTACTGGCTTGCCGCTGGCCGACTCCACCGGCGGATTCAAGTGCTTTCGGCGCGAGGTGCTCGAGGCGATCGATTTCGACCAGGTGCGCTCCAACGGGTACTCCTTTCAGATCGAGATGAGCTTCCGGGCCTGGAAGAAGGGATTCCGCCTGGTAGAGATACCCATCGTGTTCACCGACCGGGTCGAAGGACAGAGCAAGATGAACAAGCGCATTGTCCGGGAGGCAATCTGGATGGTGTGGTGGCTTCGACTCCAATCGCTCACGGGACGCCTGTGAGGGGAACCCTCTTCTACAAGATGACCGGCTCGGGCAACGACTTCGTGGTGCTCGACGGCCGCGCCACCGCGCCGGACCGCTGGCCTCCGGCCCAGGTGCGGGCCATCTGCGACCGCCGTAACGGAGTCGGGGCCGACGGTCTGGTCATCCTGACGCCTTCCACGCCAGGGGCAGTCCGGATGTCCTACTGGAATTCGGACGGCTCCCACGGGGCCATGTGCGGCAACGCGGCGCTCTGCAGCGGGCGACTGTCGGTAGACCTGGAGATGGTTCCGCCGGGGGAGTTCTGCCTGCTCACCGACGCGGGACTCGTCCGGGTGATCTGCCGGGCTCACGCCGACGAAGCGGAGATCAACCTGCCGGACTGCGACCTTCCACGGGACCTACCGGATATAAGACCAGGAGCCGGGGAGCAATGGCTTTCGCTCGGAACGGTCGGCGTGCCACATCTCGTGGTCCGGGTGGACGACATCGAAGCGGTGGACGTGTCGGGTCGGGGACGGATGCTGCGGTCTGACGCGCAGGTGGGGCCGGACGGCGCCAACGTGAACTTCGTGAGCCCTCCCAAGGCCTCGGGCGGCTCGTGGCTCATCCGGACCTTCGAGCGCGGCGTGGAAGGAGAAACCCTGGCGTGTGGGACTGGAACCGTGACGGCTGCGCTGGCACTGGCCAGCCGCCGGGAGGTGAAGCTGCCCTTGAGGTTCCGGAGCAGGGGTGGGCCGGAGCTCGCCGTGCGCGCCCAACTGGACGGCACCCGTGCCACGGATGTCTGGCTTGCCGGCCAGGGGAAACCGCTGTTCCGGGGGGTGTGGGAGGGGAAATAGGAGTCGGTGCGACGCGGCGTGGAGACCAACCGTAACATCTTACACATCAATAATATAGATACGTCAGCCTGAGAGTCGTCCACAGTTCTCCACAGTTTTCCCCAAGCTTACTTAACATAACATATCTTATACGACGTTCCATTGAAGGCCAAAAGAAGAGGGCCTCACGGTTGAGGACCCTGCTCCCGGTGAGTTCTGTTCCCGCTGTCCTTACATCTTCCCGCCCGTCAGCTCTGCCAGCCGAACCTCCGCCTCCGTCACGCTGGGTGCCTTGGGATACTTCTGGAGCACCGTTCGATACGCCTTGGCCGCCTCTTCCAGCTTGCCGCCTTCCCGAAAGGCGCGCCCTGCGTCCACCAGGTACTTCGCCTTGAGGTAATCGACGTCGGCCGCGTCCGAGGCCTGCGAATAGGCATTGGCGGCTTCGATCCAGTGCTTGGAGTTCTCCAGCGCGGCGGCCAACAAGCCGGTCGCGGGCGTGACGTACTGCGGTTCGGGCTTACTGGCTAGGAACTCCCTGAGCCCCGTCGCCGCCAGCTCGCTCTGGCCGTTGATCATCCGCACCTGGTTGAGCGTGATCACCGCCTCGCTGGCCGCGTCGGTGCCCTTGTACGCCGTGATCAGCTTCTGCAGCTCACTCGAGGCCAGAGGCAGATTCCCCGCCTCGGCGGCGGCTCTCGCCTGATTCAGGCTGCGCGCGGCGAATTCCTCCTTCCGCCTTCCGCTGGCAAACACGAACCACGCCGCGAGCGCCACCACGGCCAGGATCACGATCCCGGCCAGGAGGTACCGCTGGTGCTCCTGGTACCAGGGTTTGGTCGCCGCGGGAGCTGGAGCTGGTGATCCTGTCCGGGTCGGTTGCACTGTCGTTGCCATGGGTGTCCAGCCATAAGGTTTTGACGAGATTCTGCGGCCCTCGACGGCACCGCCAGCATGCCCCCGGCGTGACTCGAACACGCGGCCAACAGTTTAGGAAACTGCTGCTCTATCCATCTGAGCTACGGGGGCAAGATACTACAATATAGCCAGTTAAGCGGTTCCCCTCACCCTTTGCTCGAAGCCGCGGTGTTAGCGGTGGTGTCAGGACGACCCCCGAACCTCCGATACAGCGGCGCCAGCCGATCTGCCAGCAGCTTGGCGTGCTGCTCGACCCGGTGCTCCACGACGTCCGCCCGGTGTCGGATCGTTCCGAGGTGGCCGTACACCTGCTCCACCAGGTCGCGGGAGGCTATGGCCCATCTCCCGCCGGACGGTATCGGGGCTCACCGGAGCTCCATCGTCAAGCGTGGCCAGGCGGGCCGAACAGTAGGTGTGCCGGAACATCTTCGAGGTAATCACGGCCTCCCACCCCGCGGGTATGCTAATCCGATTGACCATCTTCCGAAAGTCGGTGAGCCTGGCTTCCCCGCCCCCCTGGAACCGCGGGAACAGCAGGCGCGTGGGAGGGCGATCGGGATTGAAGACGTAGGGTCGGAGGATCTCCTTGGGCTGCAGCGAGCTGGCGGTAAAGACGCTCTTCGTCGGCGGGATGCCGGTCAGCAGCGGGCAATCACATGACAGGGGGCGCCGGAGAGCCGCTGTCGTCCGTTCAGTCCGCCGATCTCGAGCAGAAAGCTCCATCCCACCAGCTCGGCGCCCAACCCTCTGGCCAGCTGTCCTGCGGCCTTGGCCGTGCCCCCGGTGGCCAGCACGTCATCGACCACCAGCACCCGGTTCCCGGGATCCAGGGCGTCCCGGTGGGCTTCGAGCGAGTCGCTGCCGTACTCCAGGTCGTAGGACTCAGTGGCGCGTTCCCAGGGCAGCTTTCCGGGCTTCCGGGCGGGGACGAATCCGGCTCCAAGGGCTGCGGCCACCGCGCCGCCCAGAATGAAGCCTCTCGCTTCGATCCCCATGACGTGGGTGACCCCGCGGTCGCGGAATGGACGGCACATGTCGGAAATGACGTCTCGCAGGAGGGACCCGTCCCGGAGAACCGGGGTGATGTCCTGAAACAGGATACCGGGTTTGGGGTAATCTGGAATGGCGCGCAAGGTTCGCTGAACTCGGTCGGCAACCGTCGTCATCGCGTCACTGGATTCGGGTGAGTGCCAGGTTACATGACATCGAAGCTCTTCCCTGCCGGAGTCGCGCCAGGCTCGGTGGATCGCTCGACCCGGTCGACCTGCGCGCTCCCCGGACCGGTGCGGAGGAGCCGCTCGAGCGCGGGGAGCGCCTCCTCGGGCCCGTCTGCCATCACCTCGACACTGCCGTTCGGTAGGTTGCGAACGAAACCAGTGAGACCGAGCGATCTCGCGTGTCGGGCGACGAACCAGCGAAATCCGACTCCCTGCACCATCCCGAACACCTGGAACCTGGTAGTCACGCCGGGCGATTCCGGCGGGCCCGCAGCGCTTCGATCACGATGGGGAGCACCGAGATTGCGATGATAGCCAGAATCACCAGCGTGAAGTTCTCCCGCACCACCGGGATGTTGCCGAAGAAATAGCCGCCCAGCACAAACAACCCCACCCAGAGCACCGCTCCGACCACATTGTAGCTGATGAACTTCCCGTAGCTCATGGCTCCGACACCGGCGACGAACGGGGCGAAGGTGCGGATGATCGGAACGAAGCGCGCCATGATGATCGTCTTGCCGCCGTGCTTCTCGTAGAAGGCATGCGTACGGTCGAGGTACTCCTTCCGGAGAAACCGGATGTCTCCCCTGAACGCCCGCGGACCGATGTAGGCGCCGATCCAGTAGTTCACTGTATCTCCTGCGATCGCGGCGATGATCAGCAGCAGCACCAGCATCCAGAGGTCCAGCGCGCCCAGCGCCGCAAAGGTCCCGGCGGCGAAGAGCAGCGAGTCACCCGGCAGAAACGGGGTGACCACCAGCCCGGTCTCGCAGAAGATGATGAGAAACAGGATGAGGTGCGTCCAGGTGCCGTAGTGCGAGATCAGCTGTCCCAGGTGCTGATCCAGATGCAGAAAGAGATCGATGATGCGGGGCAGTAGATCCATGCGCAGTCTCCCGAGGCCTATTCCTGGCGAAAGCCGAATTCGCCTACCAGCGGTACGAAGCGAACGTCGGCGATCGTACTGGATCGCACTCCATCCCCCTGTCTCTCCACCAGCGTCAGCGTCTGGGAAGCGCGATCCCCCAGTGGGATGACCATCCGCCCCCCCGGCGCGAGCTGTTCCACCAGAGGGGCCGGCACCTTGGGCGAGGCGGCCGAGACCAGGATCGCGTCGTAGGGGGCAAACGGACGCCAGCCAAGCGTGCCGTCTCCCACCAAGACGGTCACGTTGCGGATGCCGGCTCCTGCGAGGGCCGCCCGCGCACTCTGGGCCAGCCCTGCAAACCGCTCGACACTGAACACCATGCTGGCCACCAGCGCGAGCAAGGCGGTCTGGTAGCCAGATCCGGTTCCGATCTCGAGCACTTTTTCCTGTCCCGTCAAACCGATCAGCTCCAGATATCGGGCCTGTACGTACGGCTGGGAGATGGTCTGCCCGCTCCCGATCGGCAGGGCCACATCGTCGTAGGCCCGATGGCGCACGCTCTCGGGCACGAAAAGGTGCCGCGGTACCAACTGAATGGCGCGCAGCACCGAGAGGTTCCGCACTCCCTTACGCCGGAGGGTCTCGACCAGGCGGGTTCGATAGCCCCCGTAGCTGTCGCCCTCCCCTACCCCTCCAGCGACCATCCCCGAACCGTTTCAAGCAGCGAGTAGTTGGTGAGATCCATGTGCAGCGGGGTGACCGAGACGAAGCCCTCGGCCACGGCGAGGTGATCGGAGTTTTCCCCGCCGGTCCAGGTGATCGTCCCGCCTCCGATCCAGATGATCTCCCGGCCCCACGGATCCTTCATCTTGGTCAATGATTCGGAAAAGTAGCGGCTCCCCAGCTTGGTGACCTGAATGCCTTTGACCGCCGACGCCGGGACTCTCGGAAAATTGATGTTGAGCAGCATCTGCTCCGGGAAGTCACGAACCCTGGTGATCCGCTGGACCAGCTCGGTCAGCAGTGGACGGTATGTGGCCATCGTCTCCGGCTGGTTTCCCGCAAAGGAGATGGCGATGCCCGGCACACCCAGCGTCACGGCCTCCATGGCCGCCGCCACGGTGCCCGAGTAAAGCACGTCCTCCCCCATGTTTGGTCCGTGGTTGACGCCGGAGAAGACGAAGTCCGGCCGCTTGGGCATGAGAGCCTGGATGGCCAGCATCGCGCAATCGGTAGGGGTGCCATCGATCTGCCATCCGCCGTCGGGACGCCGGGTGGGTCTGAGCGGGCGGTGCAGCGTGAGCGAGTGGGACGTGCCGCTCTGCTCCCGGTCTGGAGCCACGACGGTGACGTTTCCCACTTCCTTGCACGCGTCGGCGAGGAGCGCCAGCCCTGGAGCCAGCACGCCGTCATCGTTGGTCACGAGGATGTTCACAGCGGGTCAGCGGGACAGCGGGTAAGCGGGTCAGTTACAACCCACCGGCGCCCCAGGTAAACAGATCTATTTGGTCGGTTCACGCCCACCCTGCCCCGCTGCCCCGCTGCCCCCCTGCCCCTCTGTCCCGCTATCCCGCTTCGGTGGTGCTTTGCCGTCGAGGATAGCGACCACTTCCTCGAGGGTCGTCCGGACCTCGTGGGCCATCTCCGCCTCGAACGCTCTCCTGGCGGAGACCCGGAGCTCGCCCGTCCGGCGGTAGTGATCGATCCGCTGACGGGCCCCATCGATGGTGAACTTCTCGGTATAGAGAAGATGCTTCACCAGCATGATCAGCTCGACTTCGCGCCCCTTGTAGACCCGGTTGCCTGACCGGTTCTTGGCGGGATTCAGGAAGCGGAACTGGCTCTCCCAGTAGCGAAGAACGTGCGGCTTCAGGTCGGTCAGCGCACAGACTTCGCCGATCGAGTAAAACTCCTGGACCGGTCGGGTGGTGGTCATCTCCACTGCTCCGACTTGAG
>JBDTUV010000018.1:0-15303 GCA_040007575.1 Gemmatimonadales bacterium | reverse complement strand
CGGCGAGCGGGCCCGGACCAAGCAGCTGAGCCCCGATGAGGTGCAGAAGGGGACCTTCACGATCACCAACCCCGGCGGATTCGGATCGGTGATCGGCACACCGATCATCAACCAGCCACAGGCCGCGATCCTCTGCGTCGGGAGCATCGAGAAACAGCCCGCCGTCATCACCATCGACAATACCGACATGATCGCGATTCGCACCAAGGGGATGCTCTCGCTCGCCTTCGATCATCGCATCGTGGATGGCGCGGACGCCGACCGGTTCATGGCCGATGTAAAGGCCGGTCTCCAGGAGTTTGCGGAAGCGGGGACCTGAGATGCCCAGACGAATCATCACCGCCGACGGCGAGCAGTGGGAAGTGGCCGTCAGTGGACGGATCACACAGTACGTGAAGGACGAGTTCGGCCTCATCTTCACCCGGGGGGTCGGACCCGATCGCGAGCAGCGCGTGGCCCGCTATTCCCCGCTCGGCGCCAAGAGCCGGGAGCTCTCGCTCAGTCAGCTGAGCGATCAGGAGCTGTGTGAGCTTCTGGGTCACTCCCAACCATCCTGGACTGCTCCCGAAATGGGGTATCGCCGCTGACCCCCATGGACCAGGCGTCTGAGCCTGTGGAAACCATCGATCTCCACGTGCATTCGACAGCATCGGATGGGAGTCTCGCTCCCGAGGCCGTGGTAAAGCGGGCGATGGGCGCCGGTCTCAGCGCCATCGCCCTCACGGATCACGACAGCTTAGGTGGCATACCAGAAGCGCTCGCCGCCGGCGAGCGCTTCGGCGTTCGGGTGATCGGCGGGTGCGAGTTCTCGGCGGCAGCTCCCTGGGGAGAGATGCACGTGCTGGGCTACTTTCTCCCCTCCGATTCGGCCGAGCTGGACGCGTTCCTCGAGCGCTGCCGAGCGGACCGGGTGCGTCGTGGACGGGCAATGGTGGAACAGCTCCAGCGGCTGGGGATCGAGCTCACGTTCGACCAGGTGCTGCATGAATCCGCCGGCGGCGCCGTGGGACGCCCGCATGTCGCCCGGGCCATTGTCCGGCACGGCAAGGCCATCGATCTGAACGACGCCTTCGATCGTTACCTGGGCCGGGGCCGCCCGGCCTTCGTGGAGAAGACGCTGCCCGCGTTCCGTGCCATCGCGGAGCTGGTCCACCGGGCAGGCGGGCTGGTGTCGGTGGCACACATGAAGGAACGGGGGACCCGGGCCTTCATCGAGCGGCTCAGGGGGGAGGGTCTCGATGCGGTGGAGACGCGTCATCCCAGTCACGATCCCGATCTCCGCGCCCGGCTCACCGATATCGCGGTCAAGCTGGGCCTGCTTCGGACTGGTGGCAGCGACTGGCACGGTGACCCCGAGCCGGGAGTAACCCATGGCACTATCGGCTCGCAGGCCGTACCACGGGAGTGGCTCGACCGGCTGGATGACTTCCGGGCGCGCACCCTGAGTCGAGCGGTGTCATGAGTCTGCTCCAGCCAGGCAGCGTGGCGCCGGACTTCACGGCCGCCGCTTCGGACGGGCGGACATATAACCTTCGCCGGCTGCTCGACGAGTCACGTGTGCTGCTCGTGTTTTATCCGGGCAACAACACACCCGGCTGAAACCGCCAACTCTCCGCCGTGCGCGATGAGATCCAGACCTACACCGACCACAACATCCGGCCCTTCGGCGTGAACCCGGCATCTGTCGAGAAACACACAGCCTACGCCGAGAAGCTGGGCCTGCCGTTTCCGCTGCTGTCCGACGAGGACCGGATGATCAGCGCGGCCTACGGCTCACTCAAGCCGATCGTGCCCGGGATTGCACGCTCGGTCTGCCTGATCGACCGCGACGGCACCGTGCTCTACGCCCAGGCCGGTGCACCCGGAGCGGCGATCATCCTCGAAAGCCTGGGATCTGAATGACTGCCCGATTCGATTTTCGTGGAAAGGTCGTGCTGGTGACTGGCGTGGGCCGGGCGGGCCAGATCGGCAACGCCGTGGCGCTCGCGTTTGGGAAGGCCGGAGCCAAGATCGTCGCCTGCGATCTCAATGCCGTGGGTGTCGCCGAGCGGGTACGCGAGTTTGCCGCCCAGGGGGTAGACGCCAGGCCCTGCGCGGGCGACCTGACCGAGCCGGACATCGCGGCCCTTGCGGTGGAGATCGCGCTCAAGCATTTCGGGCGCCTGGACGTGGTCGTCAACGTGGCGGGCGGGCTGACCACATTCGGCCCCATTGGCGAAACCACCGGTGACGCGTTGGACCGCGAGGTCTCCATCAACCTGAAGACCGCGGTTCTCGTCTCCCAAGCCGCCATCGAGGCGTTGACCCGCACCCGGGGCTGCATCGTCAACTTCTCCTCGATCGCCTACTTCAATCCCCAGAGCCCCATGGCGGTATACTCGGCCGCCAAGGCCGCCGTCGCCGGGTTCACCCGGAGCCTGGCCCTCGAGCTCCAGGACCGGCATATCCGGGTCAATGCCGTCGCTCCGGCCATGGTACGCACGGTGGATAACGTCGCCTCCGTGGGAGACGGTGACGCCCAATACGTCGAGATGCAGGAGATCACCGATGGGGTGATGTCCCTGGCGAGCCCGGATGCCACGAGTACCGGACAGATTCTCCCGATCTCTCCGGCGCCTGCTGGACCGCTCTGATGGAGCTCCGGAGCCGCGTGGCCCTGGTCACCGGGGCCGGACGACGGCTCGGCCGTGCGATGGCCGCAGCGTTGGCCGACCGGGGAATGACGCTGGCCATCCACCATCATGCTTCCAGTGCCGGTGCCCACGAGTTGAGGCAGGAGATCATCGCGGCCGGCGGGCGCGCAGTCTGTTTCGAGGCTGACCTGACCAATGCCAATGTTGCCCGTGCCCTGCCGGCGCGCGTCGTGGCGGAGTTTGGCCGGCTGGACGTGCTGGTCAACTCAGCGGCCGTTATGCACCGGATCAGCTTTGAGGAGACCACACCGCAGCAGTGGGACGCCGTTCAGGACCTGAACCTTCGCGCGGTCTTCTTCTGCACCCAGGGCGCTGCCCCTGCACTCCGAGCGGCCCGCGGCAAGGTGGTGAATCTAGCGGACCTTGCGGGCCTCGAGGCCTGGCCGGGGTTTGCGGCCCATTCTGTCAGCAAGGCCGGTGTCGTCATGCTCACCAAGGTGGCGGCGCTGAGCCTGGCCCCGGACGTCACCGTCAACGCGATCGCTCCCGGAGCTGTCCTGGTCCCCGACGAGTACGACGCCGAAGAGCGGGACCGACTCGCCCGAGCCACCCCGCTTCGCCGTCTCGGGAACCCATCCGATGTTGTCTCCGCTCTGCTGTACCTTCTGGAAGGGGGGGACTTCGTCACCGGGGAGGTTCTGGTTGTCGACGGTGGACGACTCATCCGATAGCGTCAGCTTCCGGGATGTGGTGATTGTCGGCGGAGGCTGCTACGGCGGCTTCTACGCCGGTCAGCTCGAGCGCGCTCGTGCCCGCGGAAGGGCGACCTACCGCCGGCTGCTCATCGTGGACCGGAACCCTGCATGTCAGGCCGGTCGTGATCTGGGTGAAGACGACACCCGCCAACTGGTGACCCGGGAATGGGGTGAGTTCTTCGACGGCTATCTCGGAGGCGGCCCGGCACCGCCGCCGGGTTCGCCTCCCGACGCCATCGTCCCGTCTCCCCTGATGCCGCATCTCATGTACGAGTGGCTGGTCCGCCGGGCCCGCGATCGGTGGCCCGGTCGGCTGATCGAAACCCGGCCCGTGCCGGTGGGGCCGGGCACGCCTTACGACACGAGTGCCCCGGACGGCACGCGCTACATCTCCTTCGCCGACTGGACGTGCCCCACCCACTGCATCGAGCCGGCCACATGTCCGGTCATCCGCGCTCCCCGCACCTGGGAGATGGCGGATGCCATGGAGAGCCTGGCCCGCCGGTTGGGCGATGCCCAACCAACCGCCGGCCCAGTGCTCTTCGTCTGTGAGCACCGGGTATTCGGGGTGGGGATGTTTGACGTCAGTGCCGTTCTGGCGGGCGATGCTATGGTGGAGAGCGCGGGTCGAGGGCGGTCACCGGTAGACGTCCTCGTCGGCACCGTGTCAAGCTGTCACGGGGCCGCCAGTTTGCTGCACTTGGGGTGAAGGCTATCAGCTCAGAACCTGCGGGAACCCCTGGACGTTCTATATTTTGAGAGCATACACCTTAAGGGAACAGTATGATCCGTAGTGAAGAGCGGGACGTCATCATCGTAGGTGGGGGACCAGCAGGCCTCTGTGCCGCCATGTATGCGGGGCGGGGTTTGCTGCGCTCTGTCCTCCTGGAACGGGGGGTTCCCGGCGGGGAGCTGCTCAATACCGAATGGATCGACGACTACCCTGGTTTCGAGCACGTTCTGGGGCGCCAGCTGGCCGACCTGATGACCGCTCACGCCGTGAAGTTCGGAGCCGATATCCGGCAGGACACGGTAGAAGCCATCGTCCGGAGAGACGACGGGATCTTCGAGGTCGCTACGGCCATGGGAAATGTCTACGAGGCGCCAACCGTCATCCTCACGGCTGGCGGCACTCCGACAAAACTCAATGTGCCGGGTGAGCTGGAGTATGCCGGCCAGGGCGTTTCCTACTGCGCGGTCTGCGACGGTGCGTTCTTCAAGGGGGAGACCGTCGCAGTCATCGGCGGGGGCGATGCCGCAGTGGAAGAGGCGGACTACCTGACCCGCTACGCCAAGAAGGTGTACGTCATTCACCGGCGCGATCAGTTCCGTGCGTCCAAGATTCTGCAGGAGCGGCTCTTCTCCAACCCCAAGATCGAGGTGCTCTGGAATAAGCGGGTCCGTGAGCTCAAGGGTGGACCCCAGGGTCTGCGCTGGATCGAGCTGGTCGACACGGTCACCGGAGCAGAGCAGGTGCTCGACGCGACGGGCGCTTTCGTGTTCATCGGGTTCCAGCCCAATACCGGACTGGTGAAGCAGCATGCCGAGCATGATCCTAACGGCTATCTGATCACCAATGATCGAATGATGACCTCGATTCCCGGACTCTTCGCGGCTGGCGATGTCAGGGCTCAGCTCACCAGGCAGATCACGACTGCCGTGGGCGATGCCACGACTGCGGCCATCGCCGTCGAGAAGTATCTGACCGATCGCAAGAGCCGGCTCGAGTCCAAGGCCCAGGTCGGTGTCTGACCTGGAAGTCGTATCGCTACCCAACGGTCAGTTTGCCGAGAACTGTTACCTGGTCGCCGATCGCCGCAGCCGCGAGGCGGTGATCATCGATCCCGGCGAGGAGCCGGCGATGTTTCTCGCCGAGCTGGACACCCGCGCCTGGTCGCTGCGAGCCATCTGGCTCACCCACGCGCATATCGATCACATCATGGGGGTAGGGACGGTGCGCGCCGCCACCGCGGCACCGATCTACCTCCACCCACTCGACCGCCCCATCTACGACGCCTTGCCTCAATACGGTGGCTGGGTCGGGATGCAGCTAGAGAAGCCTCCGGCTCCGGACCGGGAGCTGCGGCCTGGCCAGGCTCTCAGGGTGGGGGGATTCGAATTCGCGGTGCGGTTCACACCCGGTCATTCGCCCGGAAGCGTCAGCTTTGTGGGTGAGGGAATGGTCTTCGGCGGCGATGCGCTCTTCAACGGCTCGGTGGGCCGGACTGATCTACCGGGCGGCGACTCGGCGACCCTCATGGCAAGCATCCAGTCCCAGCTGCTCTCGCTGCCCGATTCGACAGTGGTCCACAGCGGGCATGGTCCCGACACGACCATCGGCATCGAGCGGCTCACGAATCCGTTTTTGACCGGAGCATATCGGCTTGGGTAAGGCGGGACGGCGGGACAGCGAGACAGCGGGGCGGCCTCAGCCGACTCCGTTCGCCGGTTCGCTCGAGCATGATAGGTCACAGAGTCAGGCATCTGCCCCGCTGCCCCGCCGCCCCGCTGCCCCGCTGACATGTAATCGCTGCGGCTCCGAGGTCCAGAGCCGTGCCTGGGGCTGCAAGAATCGCTGCGGGAACTGCGGAACGATGTACCCGCTCGGGGACTGCTCTGACTGACTCCGCGCCCGCCATCCTCGACCTCCAGCCTCTGGGCGTTCCCCAGGCCGGAACACTCGACATATCCCGCTCGGAACTGCCCGCTCGTCTCCGCCCAGCGGCCAACCTCAGTATCCTCGACATCTCCGAGTTCTTCGGCGAGACCACCGGAGGAGTGCGGACCTACCTCCTGGAAAAGGTCCGCTACGTCCAGCGGAACCAGCTGCTCCGGCAGGTGCTGGTGGTGCCCGGGGCAGAAGACCAGATCCTCGAGAAAGATGGCGTACGCTGTTATCGGCTCCATGGTCCCCCCATTCCCACCCAGAAACCTTACCGCTTCATGCTAGCCACGGAGTCTACCAGCAGGATCGTTGCCCACGAGCGTCCCGACCTGATCGAGGTGGGGAGCGCGTGGGCCGCGCCCTGGCTGATTCGCCTGGCGACCCGGCGGATCGACGTGCCGACCATCTGGTTCTATCACAGCAATTTTCCGCGGATCATCGCTCCTCGGCCTCGGTCGGCGGGGTGGCTGCGTCGCGGCGCGAGCGCGGCGGCATGGCGCTACGTCCGCCGGCTCGGTCGGCTGGTCCACACCACCATCGCTCCCTCCGAGACGGTCGTCGGGGAGCTCCGGGACGCCGGGCTCGAAAACGTGGTCTGCGTTCCACTGGGCGTGGATCTGGAGCGCTTCAATCCTGCCCGGCGCAGCTACGCCGCTGAGACCCGGCGACGCTTCGGTCTCCCGGCCGGCCGGCTCGCGATGTATGTCGGACGAATTGCAGGCGAGAAGGACCTGGATGTCCTGCTGGCCGCATGGCCACGGGTGGAGCGGCGCACCGGTGCTCGGCTGGTCATCGTGGGCGACGGTCCAGCTCGGCTCTCGCTACTGGAGGCGCCGGGAGGCGACCGAGCCATTTGGCTGCCGTTCCAGCGAGATCGCGATCAGCTGGCTGATCTCTACGCCGCAGTCGATCTGGCGGTGGCGCCGGGCCCAGCGGAGACCTTCGGACTGGCCTCGGTCGAAGCGCTGGCCAGCGGGAATCCGGTGCTCTCCGTCGACCAGGGCGGTGTCGCCGAGACTGTCACCCGTTCCGGGGCCGGCATGCTCTACGCATCCGGCGATGCCGATAGCCTGGCGGAAGTAGCCGAGCGGCTGCTCTGTGGGGACCTTCAGAGTCTGGGAATAGTGGCCCGCCGCTATGCGGAATCCCACCACAGCTGGAACACAGTGTTCGATCGTCTCTTCTCGGTGTACCGTGGGGTGCTGGGCACATGAGTCCCCTGGCAGCTCATGCCATCTGCCTGGGCCTGGTGGCCCTGGATTTCCTCGTTCGCGGGTGGCGGATTCAGTGGCTCATGCGGGGCTTGGGATCTCGCCTGCCCCTGCCCGACGCCTTCGTGGTCAACCTCCTGGGTGATGCGGCCAATGCTCTCACCCCGCTCCGGCTTGGAGGCGAGCCAGCGCGAGTCGCGGGTATGTTGCGAAGCGGAATCCGCCTGACCGCAGTCCTGGTGGGAGTCACCCTCGAAGCGGTGATCTCGCGCCTGGCGCTCATCGCGGTTGCGGCATGGCTGATCTGGCAGTACGCGCCGGTCTGGTGGGTGACGGCCGGGCCAAGCCTGCGAGCCGCCGCTTCGAACGCGTGGCCATGGATCGTGCTGGTCCTGATTGCGGGAGTCCTTCTCTGGCGCCATACGCAGCGTGCCGTTTCCCCAGCAACCAAGCGACTACGCCGGCCGGTGCGCCGGGTGCTGGTGTACTTGCGGCGGATGCCGCGAGGGCCTCTGGTGGCGAGCATACCCTTGAGCGTCATCGCTATCGTCACCCGGATCGCGATCCTTCCGGTGCTCACCCTCACGCTGCCCAGCCCACCACCGCTGGGACCCGTCATCTTCGGATCCTTCGCGCTTCTGTATAGCCAGATGGTGCTTCCAATCCCTTCGGGCGCTGGGGTCGTCGAGCTTGGCTTCCTCGGGGGAGCAGCGGGCGAGCTGGGCGAGGGCCAAGGATGGATTCTCCTCGCCTGGCGCTTCTATACCAACGGGTTGGGCGTGTTGCTGGGCGTGTGGCTGGCCCTCAGCATCTACGGCTGGCCCGCGCTGCGGAAGGTGCTACGCGGGAAAGCGGCGCCGCTCACGGAGCAGCCGGACGCGTAACCCCGGCGGGTGGGGGCGCCATCGCCACCAGCATGACGGTTCGTTCCAGTGCCTGGGCAACGCCGTGGGGCAGATCTGCGGGAGCCCACACCACCGTCCCTGGTCCGACTTCCCGGGTCTCCTCACCCACCGTCATCCTCGCCTTTCCCGTCACGACGAGATAAAATTTGTCCGCCCCGGCGTGCACGTGAACCTTTTGTGACTGTCCGGGCTCGAAACAATTCAGCCCCACGAACAGCCGGCCGCTCAGAAAAAGGTCGGCCTTGGTTGCCTTATCGGCGCTGAACGTCACCAGGGAGTCGATCGACTTGAAGTAACCGGGCATTAGTCTCCTGGTCGGCTCAGCCAAAACTCGCCACGGATGTACATGGCAAAAGAGACAGCCAAAACGCGCATCGAACGCGACCCGCTGGGCGAGAAGGCCGTTCCCGCAGCCGCGCTATACGGGATCCAGACCCTGCGCGCGGCGGAGAACTTCCCGATCTCGGGGCTGCGTCCACTGCCCGCGTTCGTGGATGCTGTGCTGTGGATCAAGCGCTCTGCGGCTCTGGTGCACAAGCAGACCGGCCGGTTGGAGCCTCGACTGGCCGATGCCATCGTGCAGGCGGCCGATGAGATTCTTGCCGGCCAGCACCGGGACCAGTTCGTCGTGGACGTCTATCAAGCGGGCGCGGGCACCAGCCACAACATGAACTGTAATGAGGTGCTCGCGAACCGGGCGAACGAGATCCTTGGTTCAGCGCGAGGCACCTACCAACCGGTGCATCCCAACGATCACGTCAACATGGCGCAGAGTACCAACGACGTGATCCCCACCGCGATGCGGCTGGCCACACTGGCCACATTGCCCCAAACGCTCGCCGCCCTCGACCGGCTGGCGGGATCGTTGCTGGCTAAAGGGGTGCAATTCGACGCGATCGTGAAATCGGGACGCACCCACCTGCAGGATGCCACCCCGATCCGCCTGGGCCAGGAGTTCACTGCCTACGGGCATACCGTCGAGCGCCATAGAAAGAAGATTGCCCAGGCCGCCGAATGGCTGAGAGAGATGAACATCGGGGGCACGGCTGTAGGGACGGGGATCAACGCGGAGCCCGAGTACCCCGGCTTGATGGTGGGCCAGCTCCAGGAGATCAGCAGCCTCCAGCTCCGGGTGGGGCAGGACCGGGTGCAGCTGATGCAATCGATGGGCGACATCGCCACCATCAGTGGCGCGCTGCGGGCCTACGTGCTGGACCTGAATAAGATCGCCAACGACATCCGACTACTCGCCTCAGGGCCGCGGACCGGACTGGCGGAAATCCTGCTGCCTGCGGTGCAACCCGGCTCCAGCATCATGCCGGGCAAGGTCAACCCATCGATCGCGGAAATGGTCAACCAGGTGTGCTATCAGGCACTGGGCCTCGACACCACGGTTGCCCTGGCCGCGGAAGCTGGTCAGCTGGAGCTCAATGTCATGATGCCCGTCATGGCTCACAACATCGTCTTCATGCTCATCATCGTGGGCAACGCCAGCGCAGTCCTGGCGGAGCGATGCGTAGACGGCATCGAAGCCGACGAGGCCCAGTGCGCCTACTGGTTGGAGCGGAGTCCGGCGCTGGTCACCGCGCTGGCGCCCAAGATCGGCTACGCCGAGGCCGCGAAGCTGGCCAAGGAGGCGGTTGCCAGCGGGCTCAGCGTGAGAGAGCTGGTCATGAAGAAGAAGCTTCTGGAGGGCGAGGAGCTCGACGAGGTGCTGAATCTACGTGCCATGACAGAGCCCGGAGTGCCGGGACAGAAGGAGCGTCCTCCGCTCAAGCGCTCCGGTCGGTAGCACGCCGGAGCGGGGTGACCCCGGGTGTATCCTCAGCGCCCTGACCGACCGGGAGCTCTATCACTCGGAAGGCGGGCCGGTTAGGGAAGCTTTGTTGTAACAGCACCATCGAGACATTGTAGACCGGTACATCGCCCATCGTCCGGCCCTCGAGCGCGCCATGGTGGGCATGACCGTGGAAGACGACATCGACGGGATAGCGGATAAGAGGCTCCTCCAGGCGGCTCGAGCCCAGGTAGGGGTAGATCTCCAGCGGCTCGCCCTGTACAGTCGCAGCTATCGGTGAGTAGTGCAGCAGCGCCACACGCCGCTCGGTCCGCAGCTGTCCCAGCGCGGTCTCCAGCTTCAGCGCCTCGTTCAGCGCCTCCCGCACGAACTGTTTGATCAGCCCTTCACCCCAGGGGCCGAGTGCGCGGCGCCCAAACCCACCGGCAAATCCCTTGACCCCGGCGAACCCGATGCCGAGCACTTCATGGGACTCCCCGTCGAGGACGTGCACTCCGGCATCACAGAGGATCTTGGCAACCTCGCGCTCTTTGCCCGATTCGTAATCGTGGTTGCCCAGCACGGCCACCATCGGCACCGAGACCGACCCGAGCGCCCTGGCCATGAGCCGAGCCTCTTCCGGGTCTCCCCGGTCGGTCAGGTCACCACAGAGCGCGAGCACATCGGCGTGCTCGGCTACCTGGCCGAACAGGATCTGTAGCGGGGCGTCGGATCCCTTCCCGCCAAGATGGATATCGCCAACCGCGGCGATGCGTACGATCGCGGATGTTTTCGTCGTCATTGCGACCCAATTCGCGGTGACATGAACTCTGACGCGGTGACCTGCGCCACACCTCCCCGGCCTCAGGAACAATATCATAAGCGACACCCCGGGGAGGCCGGTATGGCTCTGGCGCCGACACAGTCGATCGTTGAGACTCCCTCCCGCTTGTTCTACCGGGAGGCAATGGAGGTCTTGAACCGTGCCGGCGTCCCATTCCTGGTCGGCGGGGCCTTTGCGTTTATCCATCAGGCTGGAATCGACAAGTCTACCAAGGATCTCGACCTTTTCGCCCGCCCCCGCGACGTCCAGCGTCTGCTGGAGGCCTGCGCGATAGCCGGCTACGAGACCGAGCTGGTCTTCTCCCACTGGCTGGCCAAGATCCGATCACCAGAAGGGTTCATCGACGTCATCTTCAGCTCCGGGAACGGCGTCGCGATGGTGGACGATTGGTGGTTCGAGCATGCCACTCCAGGCACGGTCCTCGGGGTTCCCGTGAAGATCGCGCCACCGGAGGAGACCCTGTGGTCGAAGGCCTTCGTCATGGAACGCGAACGCTACGACGGCGCCGACGTGGTACACCTGATCCTTGCGCACGGCGAACCGCTGGACTGGAAACGGCTTCTGGCTCGGTTTGGACCTCATTGGCGAGTGCTACTCGCCCACCTCATCCTGTTCGGCTTCATCTTCCCCTCGGAGCGGTCGCGGGTTCCGGCCTGGGTCATGCGCGATCTGCTACAGCGGGCAGAGACCGAGCATGCCGAGCCGGATGGAGCTGAGCCGGTCTGCTACGGTACTTTGCTGTCCTGGTCCCAGTACCTGGGAGACGTGCTGGGAGGGACATACCGCGATGCCCGGATTCGTCCGTTCGGCTCCATGAGCGCCGAGGAAGTGGCGAGGTGGACAGCCGCGGATAAGAGGTAATTGATTCCCGCCTCGCGCCGCCCCATATTCCCACCATGCGGGTCACTACCTGGACCGAATACAGCCTGATCATCTCGATCCATCTCGCCAAGCGTGGCCGGAAAGGCAGCGGCCCGGTTGCGGCTCGTGAGCTGGCCGACACCGAGCGCCTTCCTGCGGATTACGTGGAGCAGATCCTCCTGCGCCTTCGCCGTGCGGGACTGGTCCAGAGCGTGCGCGGCGCCAAAGGCGGCTATTACCTCGCCAAGGAGCCGGATGCCATATCCGTCCGGGACGTCATGGCTGCCTCGGAGCACCAAACTTTCGAGATCAACTGCGAGACTCACCCGGTAGATGCCGACCGATGTAGGCCGGGGGGCGCCTGCAGCATCCGGCCGATATGGCACGCCCTCCAGCAGCGGGTGGATCAGCTGCTGGCCGGCATATCACTCGCCGACCTGATGAAGCAGGAATCGGACGTACAGGAGCTGGTTGGGATCTCGTCGGCGAGTTAGCTCACGTCGTACTCGCGAGCACCGCCCGACCCAGCTGGTCGGGTTTTTTGTTTTGGAGGCATGTGGATGACGGTGCCACCCAGGCGTGGGACATTTCAGGAGCCGGAGCTGTGGCGGATGGTGGGGAACACCCCCCTGCTTCCGGTAGAGCTCGGCTCCGGCGGGGGGCGACTCTACCTCAAGGCCGAGTGGCTCAATCCTGGTGGCAGCGTAAAGGACCGGGCGGCGCGAGCCATCCTGCGCGATGCGCTGTGCCGGGGCGAGCTGCCGGGAAAGCGTTTGCTCGATGCCTCCAGCGGGAACACCGGCATCGCCTACGCCATGCTGGCCGCCGCCGCGGACCTCGAGGTCACGATCTGCCTTCCCGGCAACGCGAGTCCCGAGCGTCGTGCGCTGCTCGAGATCTACGGGGCCGAAGTGATTCTGACCGACCGCCTGGAGGGCACCGACGGTGCCGCCGAGCGCGCTCGCGAGCTTGTCAGCGAATTCCCCGATCGCTACTTCTATGCCGACCAGTACAGCAATCCAGCTAATCCTCGAGCCCACCGCGAGACTACCGGGCCCGAGATCTGGGCCCAGACTGAAGGCCGCGTCACCCACTTCGTGGCCGCGATGGGGACCACCGGAACCATGATGGGAACCGGCGCGTTCCTGAAGGAGAAGAATCCGGCCGTTCGCCTGGTGGGGGTGCAGCCCGATTCCCCCTTTCACGGCCTCGAAGGCCTCAAGCACTTGGCAACCACCCCTCATCTCCCCGCGCTATACGATCCCTCAGTCCCGGATGCCGTGGTGGAGGTCCCGACCGAGACGGCCGACCGCACCGCCCGTGGCCTGGCTCGCGATACGGGGTATCTGGTGGGCTGGTCGGCCGGCGCCGCGGTGGCGGTGGCTTTGGACATCGTCCGCGAGCACCGTGACGCGTGTGTGGTGGTGATTGGCTGCGACACCGGTAGCCGCTATCTGAGCGACCCGCACCGATGGGCGGCTTCGTGACTCTGCGGCTGAGCGCGAGCCATGTCGATCAGATTCGCCGGGAGGGGGAGCGGGCGTACCCCGCCGAATGCTGTGGCGTGCTGGCGGGGCATCCTGGCGAGGTGAAGGAGGTGCAGAAGCTGGTCCCGGTGACGAACCGGCGGACCGACGACCCTCACCGGTATTTGATCGCGCCGGAGGATTTGCGGCGCATCGAGACGGAGCTTCGCGCAGCGGGGCTGGAGGTACTGGGCAGTTATCACTCACATCCGGATCACCCGGCCGCGCCCTCGGCTTTCGATACCGAGCAGGCCTGGCCGTGGTATAGCTATATCATCGTGCGGGTGGACCGCGCCCGAGCCGCCGAGCTGACCAGCTGGGTGCTGGCCGAAGACCGGTCGGCGATGAGTCCCGAGTCCATCGACGTTCTGACCGAGGTATGACATGTCCGTAACAGTTGCCATTCCCACTCCGCTGCGCCCCTTCACGGCCGGTCATGACAGCATCGAACTCGCCGGCGACACTGTCGGGCAGGTGCTCGACGGTCTGCTGGCCGCTCACACCGGCCTCAAACGGCACCTCCTCCAGGACGACGGCCGGCTGCGCAACTTCGTCAGCCTCTATCTAAACGAGACCGACATCCGGCATCTGGCCTCGACCGCAACGCCGGTCCGGTCCGGCGATGTGCTCACCATCGTTCCCAGCATAGCGGGAGGATCGCCAGCCACGGCGGAGGCCAAGGCGCCACTTTCCCATGCCGAAATGCTGCGCTACTCCAGGCATCTCCTGCTCCCTGAGGTGGGCGTGTCCGGACAACGGAAGCTCAAGGCGGCGCGGGTGCTGACGGTAGGCGCCGGCGGGCTTGGGTCTCCCCTATCCCTGTACCTGGCCGCGGCCGGGGTGGGTACCATCGGTATCGTGGATTTCGATGTGGTCGACCTCACCAACCTTCAGCGGCAGATCGTGCACGGCACGTCTACGCTGGGCCGGCCTAAGCTCGATTCGGCCGAGGAGCGCCTCAACGACCTCAATCCCAATGTGCGGATCGAACGGCACGAGACGCGGCTCACCTCAGAGAACGCCCTGGAGATTCTACGGGAATACGACATCGTCGTGGATGGCACCGACAACTTCCCCACCCGGTACCTGGTCAACGATGCCTGCGTGCTGCTGGGCAAACCCAACGTCTACGGCAGCATCTTTCGGTTCGAGGGCCAGGCCTCGCTCTTCTACGCTGCCAAGGGACCCTGCTATCGCTGCCTGTACTCCGAGCCGCCGCCTCCGGGCCTGGTTCCGAGCTGCGCCGAAGGCGGAGTACTCGGCGTGCTGCCCGGGATCATCGGCAGCATTCAGGCACTGGAAACCATCAAATGGGTCATTGGTGCGGGGACCTCGCTGCTCGGACGACTGGTGCTCTTCGATGCCCTGAAGCTCCGCTTCCGGGAGCTGGAGCTCCGCAAGGACCCGGCGTGTCCCATCTGCGGGACCAATCCGTCGATCCATGAGCTGATCGACTACGAAGCCTTCTGCGGCATCGGCGCTGAGCCGGCATATAACGGCCCTGAGATCACCGCCGAGGAGCTGCAGCGGGAGATGAGCGAGAAGACCGGCGACCTTGTCCTCATCGACGTCCGGGAGCCTCACGAATGGGACATCGTCCACATAGAGGGTGCCCGGCTGATCCCCTTGGGTCAGTTGCCCGAGCGTCTCTCGGAGCTCGACGGACACGCGGAAATCGTCACCCACTGCCACCACGGTGCGCGGTCGATGAAGGCGCTGGAGATCCTCAAGGGCGCGGGGTTCGGCAAGGTCAGGAGTCTGGCCGGCGGCATCGACGCGTGGGCTGAGCGGGTGGAGACGGGGTTGCCACGATACTGAAGACGGGAAGAAGAGAGGCGGAAAGGGAAGAGGCGGAAGGAAAAGAGGCGGAAATACGAAGGCGATGTGGATCTTCCGCCTCGGTATCGTCCGCCTCCTTATCTTCCGCCTTATCTCTTCGCCGCCCTAACATGCCGAAGGCGGGACTCGAACCCGCACGGGCTTGCGCCCACTGCGCCCTGAACGCAGCGCGTCTACCAGTTCCACCACTTCGGCGAAGGGCGCAAAATGTAGCGGCCCGCATGAGTGGGGTCAACCCGAACCGTTGACCCACCCGAAGTGGTGGCCTATCCTTTGCTTAGGAATCC
>JBDTUV010000017.1:0-15810 GCA_040007575.1 Gemmatimonadales bacterium | reverse complement strand
AGGGCGACTTGGCCGGCGCCTTCGATGCCTGGGCCGATGCGCTCCGCTTCGATCCGATGCGGAGCAGCGCGTTGAAGGGCATCGGGTTTCTCTATTTCCGAGCCGGTAATGTCGAGGCGGCCCTCGAGCACCTGCAGCGCGCCGCCGACATCGATCCGGACGACCAATCGATTGCCCAGGCTCTTGCACGCGTGCGGGCGGCGGAGCGGGCAACACCGGTGTCCACGCACGCGGAACCGGCAGCGGACACCATTGCGCCTGCTCCAGCAATGGCTGGAACGACGGACGTTGCGACCTCGCTCTTTCCAGGGCCCGAGAATGGCGATCAGGGGGTGATGCTGGTCGACGGCAACGGTCTCCGTCTCAGCGGCAGCCTGCGCAGTCCAACCAACGAGGATGTGGGTGATCGGGTGGCCGCCGAGCTGGCCGGCGTGTCGAAGGAGGCTTCCCGCACCGCCAAGCTGCTCGGACTTGGCGCGTGGGTGGCCATCGCGGTGGAATCGCCCGAGGGCAATCTCTTCCTGGTACCCCCTACGCCACAGACGCTGCTGCTCACGGTGCGGGACTCCTCGCTCCCGATGGCACGGCTGGGCCTGATCGCTGAGCGCGCCGCGCAGGACGCGCGCGCCTGGCTGGGGGTGCAGGAATGAGTCCGACGAACGAGGTGCTCGAGCGGGTGACCCGGGTGCCTGGTGTGCGCGGCTCGCTGCTGATCTCCGCTACCGACGGGCTGGTGGTGGCGGAGCGCCTGATGGACGGCATAGATGGTCGCGCCATCGCCGCCCTGGCGGCGAATCTGATTCAACGGCTGGTCCGAGCCACCGCCGGCGCGGGGATGCGCATCCCGACCTTCGTCCATCTGCGCGGCAATACCGGTTCAGTGCTCGCGGCGCCGGGCCGGAACGACCTCGTGCTGGTGGCGCTGGCGGGAGTGGACGCGAATCTGGGGCTCGCCCGGGTCGAGATGCTCGATGCGGTCGGTCGCCTCGCCTGATGCGTGCGCTCGAGCCCTGGGTTGAGGCGCCGCTGCAGACCTTTCTCACCGAGTCATCGGCGAGGCTCATCCTGCTGATGACCACCTCGGGTCAGGTAGTTGCCCAGCACGGATTCTCACGGTCATTCGAGGTCATGACGGCGGCGGCCCTGGGCTCGGCGATCGTGGCGTCCACCGAGGAGCTGGCCCGTATCATGGGTGCGGCGCGCTTCGGGGCCGTAGTGCACGGCGGTAGTCGGCAGAGCTGCATGCTGTCGGCGTTCGGAACCCCGCGGGGCCGCTGGATCGGCCTGGTGGTGTTCGGGACCGAAACATCGATCGGAATCGTTCAGCTGTTCTTCGACCAGATGGTCGAGGAGCTGGTGGGTGCCGCGCCGCGGGAACAACCGGCGCCCGTGCTTCTGGCGGAGAACTTCGAGCACGAGCTCGATGCCAGCCTTAAAGAGCTATTCGGACGGTAACGCACATGTCACTGGTCAACTTCACCGCGCGTGAGATCACCTGCAAGATCGTCTACTACGGACCGGGCAGGTCCGGCAAGACGACCAACTTGCAGTACGTCTACGGCCGGGTTCCGGAAGCCCGGCGCGGCCGGATGGTGTCGCTGGCGACTCAGACCGACCGGACGCTCTTCTTCGATTTCCTGCCCCTGGAGCTGGGGAGTATCTCCGGCTTCAGTACCAAGTTTCAGCTCTACACCGTGCCGGGGCAGAGCTACTATAACGCCACCCGGAAGCTGGTGCTCCAGGGAGCCGATGGGGTCGTCTTCGTGGCAGACAGCCAGGCTCGCAGGTTCGATGACAATCTCGAGAGTCTGCAGAACCTGCAGGACAATCTCCTGGGCCAGGGCGTGGATATCCGCCAGCTGCCGGTGGTGTTCCAGTACAACAAGCAGGACCTGCCCCGCGATCTGATCCTGACCCAGGACGAGATGGATGACGCGCTGAACTTTCGTGCGGTGCAGAGTTTCTCCGCCGACGCGCTGCACGGCACCGGCGTGTTCGAAACGCTCAAGGGCGTCTCGGAGCTGGTGCTCAAGAAACTGGCGACTGGAAGCCAGGTCGCGTGACCGCCACGCTGAATCCGCTGTACCGGTTCGACACCCTCGTGGTTGGCGCGGCGAACCGTTTGGCGTTTACCGCCGCGAAGGCAGTGGCTGAGTCACCTGGCACGGTCTACAACCCGCTCTTCATCTACGCCCGACCTGGCCTGGGCAAGACCCACCTGCTCATGGGCATCGGGCACGCAGCTCACGCGATCAATCCCCGCCTGTCAGTCGAGTATCTCACCCTGGACGAGTTCGTGGAGTCGTTCCACGCCGCCATCGCGGCGGGCCAGGGCGAGGCATATCGAAGGCGGTTCATCGACGTCGATCTGCTGCTGGTGGACGACGTGCAGTTCCTGACCCACCGCCGGGAGATGCAGTCCGAGCTCCTCCGACTCACCGACGCCCTGCAGTCGGCTAATCGGCAGATCGTGCTGACCAGCGACCGGCCGCCGGCTGAGATCGAAGCGCTGGACGAGCGCCTGGTCCGGCGATTTGCGGGTGGCCTCGTCATCGACGTGGCTTCCCCGGACTACGAGACCCGGGTGGCAATCCTTCGGCGCAAGGCGGAGGAGCGGAGAGCAACCTTCGGTAGCGGTGTGCTGGAGGCCGTCGCTTCGCTGGCCATCGACAACGTCCGGGAGCTGCTTGGGGCTCTCAACCGCCTGGTGGCGTTCCAGGCCGTGAGCGACACTCCGCTCCAGCCGGCGCAGGCGCGGGCGCTGGCCGGCGGGTCCGATGCAGTTGAGGCAGCATCGGCGCAGCAGCCGCCGGACGAGTTCAGCGACTTCCTCTCCGACATTACCGCAACGGTGGCTCAGCAGGTGGACTCGTGGCGCAGCAAGGTGGCCGCGGCCATCCTGCGCTGGGAGGGCGAGGGGTTCAGCACCACTCGTATCGAGGCGCTCCTCCAGCAGGAAATGACCGTCGATCCGGAAGCGGTGCTGCGCCAGTTCGAGGCTGACGTCGCCCGGCTGCGGGCACTCCACGCGGAGGCAGCGGATCTGGCGCCGGACCTGGCCGGCTCGACTGCGTTTCGAGACCCGGACGACATTGCCGGCGCAGAGGCCCTCACCGATCGCGCCCGTCAGGGCGCCCACCCGCCGCCGTCTCCGTCACCTCTCTGGAAGCTGGATGACCTGGTCGAAGCGCCGGGTAATCGCATGGCCCTGCAGGCGGGCCGGGCGGTCGTGGCCGAGCCGGCCACTCGCTACAACCCCCTCGTCATCGTGGGTGCCAGCGGGGTGGGCAAGACCCACTTGCTCCACGCCCTGGGCAACGCTCTCGCGGCCAGTGGGAAGAATCCTGTTGCCTGCCTCAGCGCACACGAGCTCACCAGCGAGCTCATCGAGGCCATCGATCGCAACGCTGTCGGCGTCTGGCGCGCCAGGTATCGGACCGCCGGGGCGTTCCTGCTCGACGATGTGCATCTCCTGGCCAACAAGGATCGCAGCCAGGACGAGCTGTTCGTACTCTTCAACTTCATGATCGAGTCCGGCCGTCAGATGATCTTCACCTCGACGGTGCCCTTGTCGGAGCTGAGCGGCGTTGAGGCGCGGCTCAGGACCCGCCTCGAGGGCGGCCTGGTCGTCGACCTGCCGGCTCCGGATCGGGAGATCAAGCTCCATGTGCTCGAGCGCCTGCTCCAGACGAAAATGGGAGCCACTGACGTCGAGCTCGTGGATTATCTCGGGTCCCGTCCGGCAGACTCGGTCCGTGCAGTGCACGGACTTTTTCAGCGGGTGCTCAATGCAGCCGAGTCGCAGGGTGCGGCTCCAACCGTGGCCCTCGCACGTGAGGTGCTGGAGGCTCCGCCGCCCAAGCCGCCGCGGCGTCCGGTGGCCACCCGATCGAGCGGCATCGTTGCGCCGGCCAGCGGCGCCAGAAGCCGGGAGAAGGTCGTGTGGGACTGGCCCGATGTTGGTGACCGCATCGTCGAGGAGTGGCGCTGATGGCCATCAAGGGCAGCCTCAAAGAGGCGAGTCTCCCGGACGTGATCCAACTGCTGTTCCTGGGTCGTCGCACGGGGTGCCTTGCCTTGGCCGACCGCCACAACTTCGGCACCATCTACCTGGACGAGGGGCAGATCACCTATGCCACCATCGTCAACCGCCGGGATCGTCTGGGAGACCTGCTCATCCGGAAGGGTCGGATCACGGCGGAGCAGCTGGAGCAGGCCATCGCGGCCCAGGAAGACGACCGGCAGCACAAGCTGGGCGAAATCCTCATCGGACTGGGTACGCTGAGCCGGGCGGAGCTGGAAGATTACATGCGCATCCAGATCGAGGAGGCGGTGTACTACCTCTTCACCTGGACATCGGGAACCTTCAACTTCGAGGCCGGCCTGCGGCCCGAGACCGAGGACTTCCTGGTCCGCATCAGCCCCGAGGCCCTGCTGCTCGAGGGTGCCCGCCGGGTGGACGAATGGAGCCTGATCGAGAAGAAGGTCCCCTCGTTCGATCTGATCTTCTCGGTCGACCAGGACCACATCGGCCAGTCGGCTCCGACCCTATCCGCTGAGCAGCAGCGGCTGTTGCCGCTGATCGACGGCACCCGCGACGTCCAGCAGATCATCGACCAATCCGGCCTGGTCGAGTTCGACGTGGGGAAGGCGCTCTATGGCCTGATTACCGCGGGGTTCGCCCACCGGGTAGGCACTTCCACTGCCGCTGCGCCGAAAGCCAATGACAGCCGGGTAGAGGAGCACCGCAATCTGGGTGTCGCCTTCTACAAGGCCGGGATGCTGGACGAAGCGCTGCGGGAGTTCCGGCGGGTCACCGATCTGCGTCCCTCCGACAGCACCGCTCCCCTCTTCCTCGGCCTGATCGCCATCCGTCAGGCACGATGGGAGGAGGCGGCCGACGCCCTGCGGCAGGCATCCGACTCCGGCGTGCCCAAGCCGGCGGCACTCCACAATCTGGGGTTCGCTCTGGAGCAGCTGGGGCGGTTGGACGAGGCGGACGCCGCGTACGGTGACGCCGCGGGCCGGGCGCGCGAAGACCCACGCATCATGCTGGGTTGGAGCATCGTGGCACTCAAGCGGGGCGACCACCAGGTGGCCCAAACCCGCCTGGTGCGTACCCGCGAGCTGCTCAAGGCGAAGCCCGCCCCCGCGATCTGGTATTGGGCGACCAGTCTGGCATGCGCCGGCCTGGAGGACGGAGTGGGGGCCCTGAAGGCCGCTCGCGAAGGCGTGGCGGCATTTCCCAGTAATGCCGTGCTGCAGAACAATCTCGCGGTGCTACTGGAATTGAGCGGCGATATCGACGCAGCCGAGGCGATGTTGCGCTCGGCGCTGGCCGAGGATCCCGCGCTGCCCCAGATCTCCAAGAACCTGGCGGACATTCTATACCGCAACGGCCACTATGAAGAGGCCGCCGAAGCTTACGAGCGCGCGGCCAAGCTCAACCCCGAGCTGGGCGACGATCTGTACTTCAAGCTGGGCAACATCGCCTACAAGAAGCGGGATCATGCCCGGGCCCGGGAGAGCTGGGCCCAGGCGACGTCCCTCAATCCGGGCCATCAACTCGCCCGCGCCAACCTCGAGATGCTGGACCTGGCACAATGATGCCGGCGGATGACGCAGCCTTCGCCGCGCTCACGCGAAAAATCTCCCGGGAGGCGGGGCTCACCCTCGATGCGTACAAGGACAAGTGTCTTCGCCGGCGCATTGCGGTTCGAATGCGCGCCTGCGGCGTCCACACTTTCCTGGATTATCAAACCCTTCTCGATCGCATTCCGGCCGAGTACGAGCGTTTGAAGGATGCGATCACGATCAACGTGACCCGGTTTTACCGGAATGCGGAGACGTGGAACCTGCTTCGGGCCGGACTCCTGCAGGAGGTCTGCGATGGAGACAGCGGTGAAGTGCGCGCCTGGAGCGCTGGTTGCTCATCCGGAGAGGAACCGTATACCCTGGCCGTTCTCATGGCCGATCACTTCGATCGCCAGGGACGGCCGGACCGTCTCGACATGGCAACGGTCGACGCAACCGATATCGACCGGCAATGTCTCGAGCGAGCCCAGGCTGGCCGCTATCGCCGCGAAGCCCTGACCGATGTTCCCGCTGATCTCGCCAGCCGCTATTTCGAGGAGGACGGAAGCGGTTGCCGGGTGATCGAGCGGGTACGCCGGCGTGTTGTCGTGCGAGCGCTCGACCTCAACAGGGAGCCGCCGCCCCAGCGGAGCTACCGGCTCATTCTGTGTCGCAACGTCGTGATCTACTTCGAGCGCGCCACCCAGGAGCGTGTGTTCCTGGCGTTTGCCGAGGCGCTCGCGCCCGGCGGCATTCTGGTGCTGGGGAAAGTCGAAACCCTGTGCGGACCCGCTCGCGAGCGGCTCACCTTGCTCGATCCGCGTGAGCGGGTCTACCGGCGCACCGCGTGAGCGGACGGGAGCAGGTCGTCCGGGTAGCGGACCTCCGGTGTGGGCTGGCTGATGACACCCTGGTCACCGTAGGCCTCGGCAGCTGCGTCGCAATCCTGCTGTACGATGCCGAGGCTCGGGTTGGGGGCATGGCTCACATTCTCCTCCCCTCTCCCGCGCTGAGCCGCATCGATAGCAACCCAGCCAAGTTTCCCCAGACTGCGGTGCCGCTACTGCTCCAGTTGATGGCCGCCGATGGCGCCAAGCCACGACGTATCACCGCCCGGCTGGCCGGTGGGGCCAGCATGTTCGCGGCCCTCGTGCCGCCGGGATCGATCCAGATGGGCGAGCGTAACCTGGTGGCCTCGAGAGAAGTGCTGAATGCCCACCAGGTGCCTCTGGTCGGGGAGGCGGTGGGAGGCGACTTCGGCCGAACGGTTCGATTCCGAGTCTGCGATGGCCGGATCCAGATCAGCACGGTGTCGCATGGCATCCAGCAGCTCTGACCCGGGCCGGGTACTCGTGGTGGACGACAGTCCCTTCTTCCGCCGCCTCCTCACCGATGTGGTGGACGGCTCGGGCGAGTTCCGAGTGGTGGCTACAGCTCGAGACGGCATGGACGCGCTCCGGAAAGTCCGGGCTCACGCACCCGACGTCGTGCTGATGGACATCGAAATGCCGGAGCTCGATGGTCTCGGCGCCATCGGATACATCATGGCGGAGTCGCCCCGCCCGATTGTGGTGGTGAGCGCTCACGTTGGCCCGGGAGCGACCGCTGCCATTCGAGCCCTCGAGCTCGGCGCGGTGGACCTAGTGGCCAAGGAAGAGGAGCGCGGCACGGCGGCCACCGCCCGCTTCGCCGAGCGGCTGATGATCGTGCTTCGGGCCGCGCGTGCTGCTGAGGTGAAGCGACTGACAGCACCGGAGCGCCGTGAGCGCGAGATCGTTCCGGGAACCCAGTCGACCGCCACCGGTGCCGCCCGGCTCTGCGTCGCGGTAGCCGCGTCGACCGGCGGCCCGCGCGCACTGGCGGAGATCGTGCCCCACCTGCCGATCGGACTCGATGCCGCGGTGCTCATCGTGCAGCACATGCCACCCAAGTTCACCCGGAGCCTGGCCGAGCGGCTGTCGTCCCAGAGCCGGTTCAGGGTGGTCGAGGCCCAGCACGGCATGCCGGTCCTCACCGATACAGCCTATGTGGCGCCGGGAGACTACCACATGCGGGTGGCTGCGGGACCCAATGGCCCACTGCTCACCCTGGACCAGGAACCCAGCATGTGGGGAGTACGTCCCGCGGCGGATCCACTCTTCAGCAGCGTGGCCAGTCAGTTCGGCCCGCGTGCCGTCGGTGTCGTGCTCACTGGCATCGGGCGGGATGGCGCCGACGGGTTGCGCAAGATCCACGATGCCGGCGGAATCGGCATCGCCCAGGACCGGGAAACAGCGACTATATACGGCATGCCCGGCGCCGCGCTGCAGGCTGGAGGCGCCCGCTACATCCTTCCGGTAACCGAGATCGCCGGGCGGATCGCCACCGAGCTGGGCCGGATGAAACCCCGATGAGCCGTGCGGGAGGGGGGTTTCTCCTGGTGCGTACCGGAACCCGGCGAGTCGGGCTCGAGCTGGCGCATGTCATTGAGGTGATCCAGATCGGTCCCGTGCACCCGGTGCCCTCGCGTGAGCCTGCGGTGCGAGGCGTCACCGTCCTGCACGGGCGCATCGTTCCGGTGGTGCACCTGGGCGCCCTGCTGGACATCGCCGAATGTCCGGCCACAGTGGGCGACCTTGTCGTGGTGGTGACGGTAGACGGGCGGCGGGTCGGTCTCGAGATCGATGATGCCGAAGTGGTAGTGCGGGAGCCGGCGCTGCCGGTACCGCCCGGGACAACCTTTCCCTGGGCGATCGGCGTCGCCCGGCATCCCGATGGACTCGTTCCGCTGTTGGATCTCGCAGCGCTCAGCGCGCGTTTCATGGAGGCCTCATCGGTATGAACACCGACGACGATATCCAAGTCGTAACCTTCCGGGTGGGTCGGCAGGAGTTCGCGTTCGACATCCTTCAGGTGGAGCGCATCCTCCGGTACGTAGAACCGTCACCGCTGCCCAAGGCACCACAGTTCCTCGAGGGGGTGATGCCGTACGGAGACGGCGCCGTGCCGGTGCTCGATCTGCGGAAGCGATTCGAGCTCGAGGCGCCCATCCGCGAGGAGACCCGCCTCATGGTGCTGGAGCTCGATACCCAGCGGGTGGCCGTCCTAGTGGATGAGGTCCGTGAGGTCATGCGGGTGGATACCACCACGATCACAGCTCCGGGACCGATGGTCAGCGGGCTGGCGGCGGTTTACATCTCGGGCATCATCACCCGGCCCGGCCGGACCATTATCATCCTCAACGCGCGCAAACTGCTCTCAGCCACCGAGCGGCTAGCGCTGGAAAAGCTGGGAGCGGCGTAGATGAGCGATCAGTGGCTGGCTGAGCTCCGGACCCAGCTCAAGGACATTTCCGGCCGCGTCGATGCGGCAGGCGCTCCCGCCGAGCGCGAGGCGCTCAAGCGCGAGATCATCGCTCTCTTCAAGCGGGTGGACGGCGTGCTCACCGATCTCACCCAGATTAAGGACGATATCCGCGGCCTCGTGGAGCGCTATAAGCAGGCGAGCAGCGTGTCCGACACCAGCCCGGCGCCCCAGTTCAACGGCGACCGGCCCGCGGTGCACGCCGACCATCTGGGTGCCTCGACATATATAGAAAAAGGCTGGAGCCTGATCTCGCTGGGCGATTACGCCGGCGCCATTCAGGCGCTCGACAAGGCGCTGACTCTGTCACCCGGAGCGGTGCAGGCGCAGTCGTTGCTGGGCTGGGCGCAGATGCTCCACGAGGACTACGACGAGGCCCTGGGGAACTTCTCCAAGGTGCTCATGAAAGAGCCGGCGAACGCTCTGGCGCGGATCAACGTGGGATACATTTGCCTCAAGAAGGGCATCTTCGGGGAGGCCATCGAGCACCTGTCCAAAGCCATACGCCTGGATAACGATCGCAAGGCAACCCTCTACGCCCATTATTATCTGGGACTGGTGTACCTGGAGCGCGAGATGTATGAAGACGCGCAGTCGTTTCTTCGGAAGACGCTCAAGCTGGGCCCGAACCTGATCGAGGCCTATTTCGAGCTCGGCCGGGCTCTCTGGCTTGGTGGAGCACAGGAGGAAGCGGTGCGCACCTGGACCGACGGTTACAAAGCCAACAAGTTCAACCCGTGGGCCAAGCGGTGCCAGGAGATGTTGGACGTGGCTTCCGCTGGAGGTGAAGTCCCGCGCAGCCCCCTCGCCTAGCAGTACTCCGCTCGTTGGTGGTCTGGCCTCTCCTCTCGATGATGCTTGGAAACAGCCTCGCGGCGCTCCAGGGAGAGCCCGCCGCTGTGCGTGTTGGCCAGGTGACCGTGGTGACATGGCCAGCCCAGCACAACCTCGGCATCGACCTGGCACGGCGAGCCGGCCGGCCCACCGAGTGGCCGGGTCTTGGTCTGCGGACGCCGGGTTCACTCCAACTCATCATTGTTCCAGACGGCCGGCTGCTCGACTCCCTCTCCGCCGGACGGGCGCCCCCATGGGGCGCGGCGGTCGCGCTGCCTGGCGCCCGCACCATCCTGCTCCGCGCCGATCGTGATGACCTCTACGGCACACTCCGGCACGAGTTGGCCCACCTGGCGCTGCATCAGGCGGTGAAGGGCAGGGTACCCCTCTGGTTCGATGAGGGTTACGCCTCATGGGCTGCGGCCGAGTGGGACCGCCTGGATGTGCTCGACCTGAACCTGGCAGTGGTACGCGGCGCGGTGCCGGATCTCCGCTCGCTCGATGGTGCGTTGCGTGGCTCGGCGAGCACTGCCGAGGCCGCCTATGCCCTGGCGGTGTCGGCAGTGACCGAGCTCGCGCGGAGGAACCCGTCGGGGTCCCTGACTCCACTCCTGCGGCGGTTGGAGGCGGGCGAGGATTTCGATGCGGCCGTGCTGGCCACCACGGGGCTCACGATGTCACAGTACGACATCGAGTGGCGGCGGACAATCCGCCGGCGGTACAGCCTCGCAACCTGGCTCCTCGCCGGAGGCGGATGGGGACTGCTGGTTTTCTCGATGTGGGCGCTGGTGCGGATCCGCCGGAGAGCCGACCTGCCGCGCCGGGCGGCTCTCGACGAGGGTTGGGAGATCCTCCCGGAAACCCCGGACACGCCTGAACTTGACCGAACTCAGGAACGGTAGTAGCCTCAACCCCTATGTCTACTCCACGACCTTCCGCCCCGCAGCGACATTTCGTACTCGCGCCGCGGAACCTCATCATTCTCGCGGTGGCGGTGCTGGTGTTGGTGGCAGGGTACCTGACCCTGCAGGCCGGCCACCCCAGTGCGGCGGCGATGCTCCTGGTCTTCGGCTACTGCGTGCTATTTCCAATCGGTATCGCGGCTTAGCGAGAGTGTCGGTCATCACGGCACGGTCCCTGCAATATTGCTAAAACATGTAGTCGGCCCGCGTCGCTCACGGGCGAATAGCTCAGCTGGTTCAGAGCGCCTGCCTTACACGCAGGATGTCGGGGGTTCGAATCCCTCTTCGCCCATCTGTACCCGCCTAGATCGCGGGGCTGCTCCTGGCCCACGAGGGCCCTCCTGTTGGGGAGATCGAGGAATGTACCTGCTGCGTTCGGTTCTGGTCGCGCTCATTGCGGTGGTTTCGACAACGCCTCTGGTAGCGCAAGGCATTCCCCGTGGTGCCCGTAGTCAAACGGTGAACGCGGCTCCGCGCCTCATGGTCGCCAACCCATTCGCGTTTGCCTCCGCTGACTCGGCGACGGCAGTCAAAATCGGCAGCGCCGCCCGGGAGGAGATGAAGGGCGTCGTCGGCCGGAACTTCACGGTCATCGAACAGGCACAGATGAACGACGCCCTGAAGCAATACGGATATCCAGTCGACGCCATCTTGAGCCCGCCACTGGCCACCACCCTGGCAAAGAACATCCAGGGCCGAGTGCTGATGACCGGGACCCTGGCTCGAGGCGCCGGCGGGCGCACATCCGTGACCGCCCGGCTCGTGGGGGTCAACGACGATGCCGGGTATGTGGTGACGTTAACTCAGGCTCCGGGGCAAACCCTGGAGGCCTTCGGAAAGAGGCTGGCTCGGGCGCTTGAGCCCGCGGTAAAGGCGCTGCCCGACGCAAAAGCTTGTATCGACCAGCAGGCAACCAAGCCGGACAAGGCCGCGGACGCCGCGAACAAGGCAATCAAGACACTGCCGAATGATGGACTCGCCGAACTCTGCCTGGCGCACATTGCTAAGGCCCAGAAAAAGCCGGCGGACGCCGTCAAACACCTTCAGGCTGGGGTGAAGGGCGATCCATTAAGTCTTCCGGCGTGGACCTCCCTCGCCGAACACTATCAAGCCGCCAACGACACTGCCAATACGCTGGTGGCATTCAAGCAGATGCTCCGTGTGGCGCCGACCAATCAGAAGCTCCGTCAAGAGCTATTCAAGTACTTCCTCCAGTCGGGCCATCCAGAGACCGCTCGTGACGTGGCCGACGAAGGACTCAAGCTCGATCCGTACAACGCCGACCTGTACGACCTGAAGAGCAACGCGTGCCTCTTCCTCAGCGACTTCAAGTGCGCCGTCGACGCGCTGGAGACGATGTACGCCACCGACTCCACCAAGGCGGACACCCTCTTCTACACGAAGATCGCCGCGGCAGCCGCCGAGGGTGAGAAGCCCGATACGGTGCGCCTGCTCAAGTGGACGCAGGCCGGTGTCAAGAAGTACCCCGCCAACTTTACGCTGTTGGGGTACCTCAACCGGGCTTACTCGATGTCCGGACCTGTGGACAGTGTCGTCTCGGTCACCAATCGGATCATAGCCAAGGACACCACGGAGACGGGTGTGGTGGCAGCGCTATCGGCAGCCAAGGCCTTGATTGCCGCACCCGAACCGGGAACACCGTCGACTAGGACAGACTCTGTTGGTGCTGCTTCTATCAGTACTGCCTCTTCCAAGTTCACACCGAGGCCGAAAGAAGCCGTGCCGTTCCTCGAGTTCGCGATCAAGCATGGCGACACGCAGGCCAAGGAGAATGCCGCGGCTCTGCTCTACACCGCGGCAGCACCGCTGTTGCAGGAGCCTCAAGACTTGGAAGGCGCCGCCGAGCTGCTGCGGCTGGCGGTCACGTCGTCGGATCCTAAAGGCAAGGTGTACCCGGCAGCGAACTACCTGCTGGGTCTGGCCACGCTGTTCCAGGTGCCCAAGATCGACAAGGTGGCCGAGAAGCAGAAGTCGTGCGATATGGCTCGGCAGGAGGAGGTGCTGCTCGCGGCGTCCGATTCCGCGCTGACAGCGGGACGGCCGGTCAATCCCGAAGCGGTGGACAAGAATCTCGGAATCATCAAGCAGTACAAGCCGCGCATCGCGTCGATGATCAAGGCGTACTGTAAGAAGAAGTAGTCCAGGGTCCAGGGTATAGGTCTAATTCTACCCTAGACCCCTTCTCTGCGACCCCCTATATTCCGCCCTCCGTTCAGGGGGCTGTAGCTCAGCTTGGTTAGAGTGCCGCACTGTCACTGCGGAGGTCGCGGGTTCGAGCCCCGTCAGCCCCGCTCGCCCTGATAAAACCCTCACCCCGTCCGAACGGACGGGGTGTTGTGTTTCGGCCAGTCAGAGGCGCTCATGCCCGATCATAGTTCGCCATTTCACGTACCGGTGCTCCTGGCCCCCATTCTGACAGCGGCCCGCGGAGCCCGTCGAGCCGTGGACGCTACCCTGGGTGATGGTGGGCATTCGGCGGCGCTGCTGGAGCAGGGGATCGAGGTGCTCGGCATCGACCGGGATCCCGAGGCCTTGGCGGTGAGCCGGGCTCGGCTGGGGGACAGAGGGATTCGATACCTCCAGGCCTCATATGCCTCGCCCGAGGCGCTGGCGGCTGTCGCCCGGTTTGGCCCCGACTTCGTCCTGCTCGACCTGGGGGTTTCGTCCCGGCAACTGGACGAAGAGGCACGCGGATTTACCTTCCGTCCTGGTGCGCCGCTGGACATGCGCATGGGCCCGACCGGAAGCTCCGCGGCGGACATACTGAACACGGCCGACGACCGGATTCTCGAAGCCATCTTCAAAGACTATGGCGACGAGCGGCGGGCTCGCCGCCTGGCCTCAGAGATCGTGCGGCGTCGTACGCGACAACCGTTCGTAACCAGCGACGATCTGGTGAATGCGATCCGAGCCACCCTCGGGGCCAAGGCCGGACCGTCGGAATTCGCCCGGCTTTTTCAGGCGGTGCGGATGGCGGTCAATGACGAGCCAGCCGAGCTCGAGCGGGCTTTGACGGCGTTCCGTAACAGCCTCAAGCCGGGTGGCCGACTGTCGATCATTACATATCATTCCGGTGAAGATCGATTGGTGAAACAATCCTTTCGAGATTGGGCTCGAAGCTGCGTGTGTCCTTCGGAGCTTCCTATCTGCATCTGCCGCGGCCGGTCGCTCGGCCGGGTCGAGCCTCGGAAGCCAATCATGCCCGACCCGGCCGAGTTGGCGGTCAACCCCCGAGCCCGGAGCGCCAAACTGCGAATCTTTCAGGTTGATGAAGCAGCTTAAAGGCCGGCACTGGGTGTTGCTCTGGCTCTTGATCTTTCTGGGAGGGGCCGTGGCAGTGGTCACCCGCCAGACCACCGCCCTGCACACCGCGCGCCGACTGCACGACCTGCGTGAGGAGCGCGGCAGTCTCGAAGCCCGTCGCGCCGATCTCGAGCGCCGGATCCGGGTTGCCTCCAGCCGCCAGGTGCTGGTGCCAAAGGCGGAGCGCACCTTTGGCCTGCACGAGCCGGCCGATTCGGAGTTCGTGCTGTTTCCCGTTCCCCCATTGTCGGGCGAGAGCGTCCCCTGATGGACCGGCCTCAGGCGCGTATCGCCGCAATCCAGTTTGGCTTCGCGCTGGGAGTCATCGCCATTGTGGCGCGGGCGGCGCAGCTCCAGCTGATGCAGGGCGGTCGCTGGGCAGAGCAGGCCCAGCGGCAGCGAACCGAACGCACCATACTTCCTGCCCGGCGCGGCGCCCTGTTCGCCCGGAACGGTGTGCCGCTCGCCGTCAGCCAGGAGTTCTATCACGTTGGCGTGGCGCCCAACGAGCTGGCCGATGCGCAATCCGTTCAGCTGCTGAGCCGGCATCTTGGCGTATCAAGAGCCGCGCTGGAGCGGGATATACGAACCGGCAAGCGGTGGATCTACTTCCACGGGCCTTTCACCGCCACGCAGGTTCAGCCTCTACGCCGGCTCCCCGGCGTTCATCTCACCGGTGATTTCCAACGCTTCTATCCCTATCGAACCCTTGCGCGCCCTATCATCGGTGGACTCTCCGTCGATGGTCCCGTTGGTGCCGCGGGATTGGAGCTGTCCCTGGACTCGATTCTTACCGGCCAGCCCGGCGAAGCGGTGCTGCTCAAGGATCGAGCGGGCCGGATGTACGACTCGCCCGCTCGGCTGGTCCGCGATCCCGTAGCCGGCAGCGATGTGGTCCTTACTCTCGATGCGGAGCTGCAGGAGATCGCCGAGCGCGGCCTCGCTGATGCGCTGACCGAGATGAAGGCCGAGGGAGGAGATGTCGTTTTCCTGGACCCCACCAACGGCGAGCTGCTCGCTCTGGCCTCCCGTCAGTCGCGTGCATCCGGCCCGGCATCGGTGCGTGCCTCCACCTTCACCGACCCGTTCGAGCCAGGGTCCACCGCCAAGCTGTTCACCGCGGCGGCCCTGCTCAAGCATCGCAAGGTAAGGAGCAGCGACGCAGTCTTCATTGAAGGCGGCAGATGGCAGATGCCGGTCAACAGCAGTGGTCGTACGCGGTTGATCACCGACGTCCACAAGACGACCGGAAACCTCACGCTGGCGCAGACGGTGCAGATCTCCAGCAATGTGGGAATGGCCAAGTTTTCATCGCGGCTTTCAGCCGAAGAGCAGTTCGAAATGCTGCGCGATTTCGGGTTCGGCACGATGACGGGTGCGGAGTTTCCCTCCGAGTCGAGAGGGCGGTTGGCCCGGCCCGACAAATGGCAGACGATGTATACCCGCGCGAGCATGGCCATGGGATACGAGTTCGGCGTCACGCCGGTTCAGCTCGCGGTCGCGTACGCCGCTATCGCCAACAATGGCCTGCTGCTCACACCCACGCTGGTGCGCGAGATCCGGGATCCAGCCGGTGGTCTGCTATATCGCCACCAGCCCGAGCCGGTTCGCCGGGCGGTTACACCCCAGGTCGCAGCGCAGCTTCGTGAGTTCATGAAGGGTGCCGTGGGCGAGGGGGGTACGGGTGGTGGCGCCCAGCTCATCAACTATTCCCTGCTGGGAAAGACCGGCACCGCGGTCCGATTCGAAGGCGGACGGTACGTGACGGGTGAGT
>JBDTUV010000016.1:0-16141 GCA_040007575.1 Gemmatimonadales bacterium | reverse complement strand
CCTGGACGAGGGCGTGTACATCCAGCTGCTCGGCCCCAGTTACGAAACCCCGGCCGAGATCCGAATGGCAGACAGGCTTGGTGCCGATGCCGTCGGGATGTCCACCGCGGTCGAGGTCATCGCCGCTCGTGCACGCGGCCTCAGATGTCTGGGCTTCTCGGTGGTGACCAATCTGGCCTCCGGCATCTCACCCACGAAACTCAATCACGTCGAGGTGATGGAGACTGCCGACCGGGTGCGGCATGAGTTGGCGGGCCTGGTCGAAGGAGTCATCGAGCGGCTGTAGGCGCCGGCACCATATGATTGAGCGGCCCAAATCCGGCCCCCAGCTTCGGCGCGGTCGCGATGGCGCGGTGCACGAAATCGAGTCCCCCGGCGACGGCTTCGTCGAGCGGACGGCCGAGTGCTAGGCCTGCGGTGATGGCGGCCGAGAGAGTGCAGCCGGTTCCGTGGGTGGACGTGGTCTCGATACGCGGATGGCTGAAGCGGCGAATGCCGGAGGACGTGGCCAGGACGTCGACGATCTCGCCTGTCGGCAGATGGCCTCCCTTGACCAGGACCGCAGCGGGTCCGAACCGCAGCAACGTCGTGGCGGCGCGCTCCATCGTTGCCACATCATGAACCACGCGCCCGGTGAGGATCGCTGCCTCATCCGTGTTGGGAGTCACCAGGGCGGCCAGGGGAAGCAGGTCGTCGCGGATGACTTCTTCGCCCTCGGTGGTGAGCAGGCGGGCGCCGGAGGTCGAGACCATGACCGGGTCCACCACCAGCGGGGCCCAGCCGTTCTCTCGGACCGCGCGGGCCACGCGGCGGACGACGCTGGCCTCCGCCAGCATGCCGGTCTTGAGCGCGGCGGGGGGAAGGTCTTCGGCCAGCGCCGTGAGCTGCGCGGCGATCATCGAATCGGGAACGGTCTCGACTGCACGCACGCCGAGGGTGTTCTGCGCCGTGAGGGCGACGATGACCGAGGTACCAAAGACGCCGAACTGCTGGAAGGTCTTGAGGTCGGCCTGAATGCCGGCACCACCGCCGGAGTCCGAGCCGGCAATCGTGAGCGCGATCTTCATTGGGTGAGCACGTCCATGAGCAGCTCCCTCCAGACCCTGATCCGGGATCTTCACCGCCGACGAGGGCGGGAGCGGCGCGGCCTGGCCCTGGCCGAAGGGATTCGTCTGGTCGAGGAGGCGCTGGCGACGGCAATCGCCGTCCGCGGCGCCGCTGTTTCGCCGGCGCTGGAAGGTACCATCCGGGGGAAGGCGCTCAAAGCCGCGCTATTGGAGAAGGGAGTCCGGGTCGAGGAGGTGAGCGACGCGGAGCTGGAGGAGCTGACCGATACCGAGCACCCGCAGGGTATCGTGGCGGTGATCGAGCCGAAACAATGGGCGCTGGCGGACATCCGGCTGCTGCCCGGCGTCACTGCCTTGGTGCTGGACGGCGTACAGGACCCAGGCAACGTGGGCACCATGCTCCGCACTGCTCTTGGCCTCGGAGCCGCAGGGCTGGTGGCGCTCAAGGGCACGGCCGATCTCACCAACCCCAAGGTCATTCGGGGCGGGATGGGTGCGAGCTTCCGCCTGCCGTCGGTTCCCGCCACCCCCGAAGAGCTGGTGGCATGGGCTCGGCTCCAGCGTGCGGAATTCTGGGTCGCCGACATGAACGGCGAGAGTCCCGGCCGGTTACCTCAGCGCACCGCGCAGCGACCTCCCATCCTGCTCGTGGTCGGCAACGAGGGCGCGGGCGTCGGCCCGATCATGGACGCGGCCGCGAACCGGCGCATCGGCATCAGCCTGGCTCCAGGAGCTGAATCTCTCAATGTGGCGGTCGCTGCCGGCATTCTCCTGCATGAGGTGACGCGTGCCGTTTGAGATGACCCATCCCGATGCAGTGCTGATCGCCATCGCGGCGTTGCTGGGCGCCATCCTCGGAAGCTTCCTGAACGTGTGCATCCTCCGCTGGGGAGCGGAGCCCAAAGAGTCCATCGTGCGGCCATCGTCACACTGCCCACGCTGCGGCAGGGGGCTCGCCTGGTACGAGAACATTCCGGTACTCTCGTGGCTGCTACTCCGGGCTCGCTGCCGCGGATGTGGCAAGCCGATCTCCATGATGTATCCCTTGATCGAGCTGGCCACCGCCGGGATCTGGGCCTACATGGTCTGGCGCCATGGTCCCACTATCGAGGGGGTACACGGCGCCGTATTCGCGACGATCCTGCTCGGCATCACGATGACCGACGCGCGCCAGTACATCATTCCAGACGAGTTCAGCTGGGGTGGCCTGGCCCTCGGTCTCCTTTTCAGCCTGGCCGGTGGTCTACCGGGGCTGGCGACAGCACTCCTCGGCGCAGCTGTGGGCTTCGGCCTTCTCTGGCTGGTGGGTACCGTGGGAACCTGGGCCTTCAAGGAGGACGCGATGGGAGGCGGGGACATCAAGATGATGGCGATGGTGGGTGCCTTCGTGGGATGGCAAGGAGTGTTGCTCACCATCTTTCTCGGGGCGCTGCTTGGCAGTCTCGTCTTTGTGCCTCTTCTCCTCGTGGGGCGGAAGAAATTGGTGCCTTTCGGCATCTTCCTCTCGATTGCCGCGCTCATCACGTACGAGGCCGGCCCCGCGATCTATGCCTGGTACGGCCGATACCTCACCGGCGCATGAGAGTACGGCAATCCTCGACCTCTAGTTGTCATCCCGACCCTGAGCGCAGCGAAGGGGAGGGAGCCAAAGCCACGCTCCGCCCCCTCGCGCTGCTCGGGGTGACAACTCTCGTTGTCTTGGCCGCTTCTCTTCTGTCGTGCCGAGGCGCAGCCCCGACCACGTCGCGAACCGGCCTCCTGCAACACCTGGTGGACAGCCTGCGGACGCCGGTCGAGCGCGCCACCGGCCTCACCTTCAAGGCCAGTCCCCGAGTCGCCATCCGGTCTCGCCAGCAGGTGCGGGCGTATCTCATCCGCAAGCTGGACGAGCAGCTGCCCCCGGCCAAGATGCACGGCCTGGAGACGACCTACCGGCTCTTCGGCCTGCTGCCGGACACGCTCCAGCTGCGCGCCCTTCTGGTTGATCTCTACACCGAGCAGGTCGCAGGCTACTATGACCCCGACTCGGCCACGCTGTTTGCGGTCGCGGATGCCGACCCGGCGCAGCTCCGCCTGGTCCTGGCGCACGAGATGATTCACGCGCTCCAGGGACAGTACATCCCGCTCGACTCGATCCTGCACGACACCTCCAACAACGACCGGCTGACTGCGGCGCAGGCCGTGCTCGAGGGGCAGGCAACACTGGCCTCCATCGAGGTCCTGGCCCCGGGACAGGACGTGGGGGACAATCCCGAGTTCTGGGAGCTCTATCGGGAGCAGGTCCGGCAGCAGCAGTCGTCCATGCCGGTTTTTGCCAAGGCGCCGCTGGTGGTCCGCGAGTCGCTGATTTTCCCTTACCTCGCCGGCGCAGAGTTCCTCCATTGGTGGAAGACCTCGCCACTGCGGGACACCGTCCCCTACGGGCCACGGATGCCGGTCTCGACCGAGCAGATTCTGTTTCCCGATCGCTATCTGAGGGGGGACGTGCCGGTGCCGCTGGCGTTGCCGCCCGGTTCCGAGGTCATTCATGAGGACGTGCTCGGCGAGAGCGAGATCCGCGTGCTCATGGCTCGGCTCACCGGGGCCCGAGAGGTTCGCGCCGGCGGCCCGATCGGATGGGGCGGCGATCGGTATCGGGTATTCCCCACGCCGTCGGGTCCGGCGCTGCTCTGGTATGTGGTGTGGGATGACACCAAGTCGGCTGACCGGTTCACCTGGGGCTACGGGGGAAAGCTGCGGTCGACATCACGCCAGGGCTATCGAGGGGTGGTGGAGAGCTTCGAGCTGGGGAGCAAGCCGGCAATGCGGTACGTGCTTGCGCCGATTGCCTGGGAGGGTTGGGGTGACGTGCCCGACGTGTCTTTAGCTAAATAACCTTGGGCGCCGGGAGCCCACACGCTCGCCTGCGGCGGGCCTATTTTAATTGACTGGCGTTAACGCAACCCCGGCCCTTACGGGCCGGGCTATTGGTTTGGCGCGGTCCTCCGGACCGCGGACGCTCCCAAGACCGAACGGCCTCCTCCTTATAGCCCGATTCAATCTCGGGCACTGGACCCGTTCGAGCACGGACGGGGCGGTCCCTACAACGGGGGAATTCGTGGCTGGCCCGCACGGACCGCGGCCTGATTCGCGCGCACATAAGGTACACCGCATGACACGGGCGCCATGAATCGGAGCTTCCTGGGCCGGCGGGGTATCCGCGGTCCGGAGGACCGCGCCATCTTGTAGCCCGGCCCGTTAGGGCCGGGTAGGCCGCATGCCTAGGCGATCATCCAGGCCCGCCGCAGGCGGGCGTCTGCGCGACGATCAAAGCAGCTGGGTCACACTATAGATGATCAGGCCCACCAGACCACCGACCAGCGTGCCATTGATGCGCACGTATTGGAGATCCCGCCCCACCAGCAGCTCGATGCGGCGGGAGGTCTCGTCCGGGTCCCAGGCGCTCACAGTCTGGGCGATGAGCTGGCCCACCTCGTGGCGATGCTGCTCGACCACCCGGAGCACCGCCCCGATTACCCACCCGTCTACCTTTTCGAGCAGGGACTCCTCGCCGAGTGCGGCGCGGCCCAGTGCAGAGAGGCCGCGGGCAACAGCGTCGAGTGCGCCCCCCTCACCCGGTGGATTCGTGCGGCCCAGCGCCTCTTTTACTTCACTCCACAGCGATGCGGCCAGGCGGCCGCTGGTCTCCGGATCCAGCACCTGCTGCTTGATCGCCTCCGCGCGGGCGATCACCTCCGGGGACTCCTGGAGCTGTACCATCCATTCGGACAGCAGCTCGTTGAACTGATGCCTGAGCGGATGATCGGGGTCGGCTGCGACCTCGAATAGAGTGCGCTCGATCCCTCCGAGGACTTTCCGGTGTATCCGGTCGTCCACCATCTCCGGCACCCACCAGGGGCTCTCCTCCCGGATCCGGTCGCGGATCAGGAGCTCGTTCTCCGCCACGAGTCGCGTGAGCCCCTGGATGACGCGGTCGAGCAGCTGCTGGTGCCGGTCATCCACCGTGAGCAGCTCCAGTCCCTTCGACAATACCGGCGCGATCGCCATGCGGCGTAGTGGCTCTACCACGCTGCGATCGAGCAATGCGAGGACGTCCTCGTCGCGAATCACCGCGCCCGCGCTCTTGAGCACCGAGGCCAGGTTCTGCGCGGCCTTCCGCGCGTTCTCCGGTTCGGCGAGCCACTCGGCCGCACGGCGGCTGATCTGGGCGGCTCGGAGCTTCGCCGCCAGGACCTCGGGCGAGAGAAAGTTGTTCTGCACGAAGTTGCCGAGGCTCCGCCCTATGCGGTCCTTGCGGCTGGGGATGATGGCGGTGTGGGGGATCGGTATGTTGAGCGGGTGTCGGAAGAGCGCGGTGATCGCAAACCAGTCCGCCACACCGCCCACCAGCGAGGCTTCGGCGGTCGCCCGGATATATCCCAGCCACGCGTGGCCGGGCTCCAGGGCGCTGGCGATGACGAACACTACGCCCATGCCGACGAGGAGCCCGGTGGCTCTTCGCTTCATGCGGTCGAGCTGGCGTTGCCTTTCCTCGGGATCCGCGATCGGCTGCATGGGGGAAGGGTAAGCGGGTAAGCGGGTAGGCGGGTAGGCGGGTAGGCGGAGCTATTCAGCCAAGGTCCTTCGCTGCGCGCAGGATGAGAATCTATTTATCGCACCGCCTTACCGCCGTACCGGCTATCCTTTGATATGTCTCACCCCGACCCCACTTCCGTGCCCCCTGTCCCCAATCGCCTGCAAGCCGCGCTCAGCGACCGCTACGACTTGCAGCGGGAGATCGGCCGCGGCGGTATGGCGACGGTGTATCTGGCGAGGGACCTGAAGCACCGTCGTGCCGTCGCGATCAAGATTCTCCATCCCCATCTCGCCGCAAGCATCGAGCTCGAGCGCTTCCAGCGCGAGGTCGAGATCGCCGCCCGGTTGAATCACCCCCGCATCCTCACCCTCATCGACTCCGGGGCCGCGGACGGCTTCCTCTACTACGTCATGCCGTACGTGCAGGGAGAATCGCTGCGGGGCCGGCTCACACGCGAGCCGCGGTTGCCGCTCGGCGAGGCCGTGCGCATCACTCGGGAAGTAGCGTCTGCGCTGGGTTACGCTCACGCCCAGGGCGTGGTTCATCGGGACATCAAGCCCGAGAATGTCATGCTGCACGAGGGCGAGGCCACCGTTACCGACTTCGGGATCTCCAAGGCGCTGAGATCTGGAACCGAGGCCGCCCTCACTCAGGCCGGGCTCGCACTCGGAACGCCGGCGTACATGAGTCCGGAACAAGCGTCCGGAGATGAGGAGCTGGATGGCCGGAGCGATCTGTACTCCCTCGGCTGCATGCTGTTCGAGATGCTGGCCGGACAGCCGCCGTTCGCCGGGCCTACTGCCCAGGCTGTCATCGTCAAGCGCTTTACGGAGCCGGTGCCCTCGATCCGCGCCAGCCGGCCCGGGGTGTCTGTCGCGCTCGAGAAGGTGCTATCCCGCCTGCTGGCCAGGAATCCTGCGGACCGATTCGCCAGCGCGACGCAATTGGTTCAGGCACTCGCCACCGTCCCGGATGAAAGCGTTAACCCCGGCGCCGAAACCACGATGGTCTCTCCCCAGCAGACGGCCGGCAAGTCGATCGCCGTTCTGCCCTTTGTCGACATGAGCCCGGAGAAGGACCAGGATTATTTCTGCGAGGGCATAGCGGAAGAGATCATCAACGCGATCACCAAGGTTCAGGCGCTCCGAGTAGCCTCCCGGTCGTCGGCCTTTGCTCACAAGGGAAAGAATCAGGACATCCGCGATGTAGGTGAGCAGCTGGGCGTGAGCACGGTGCTGGAGGGGAGTGTGCGGAAGGCGGGCAACCGGCTCAGGATCATCGTCCAGCTCATCAACGTGACCGATGGCTACTGCCTCTGGTCGGAACGGTTCGACCGCGAGCTGGAGGACGTCTTTGCGGTACAGGACGAAATCGCGGAGAACATCGTGCGGGCGCTGCGCCTCGTGTTGACCGACCAGGAGAAGCGGGCTATCGATAAGCCGAGAACCGGCAGCGTCGAGGCCTACGAGTTCTACCTCCGGGGACGCCAGGCATTCAACCTGTTTCGAGAGAAGAGTCTTCAGTTCGCCCGCCGGATGTTTGCCCGGGCCATCGAGATCGATCCCAACTTCGCGCCCGCCTATGCCGGCACAGCCGACTGCAGCTCGTTTCTGTTCATGTGGTGGGATCCGAGCCGGGCCAACCTCGAGGAGGCCCAAAAGGCGAGTCGCAGGGCCCTGGATCTGGCTCCCGGCATGGCGGAGGCTCACGCAGCTCGTGGTCTGGCTCTCAGCCTCAGCGCGCAATACGCCGAGTCTGAGAAGGAGTTCCTCACCGCCATGGGGCTGGACCCAAAGTCCTTTGAAGCCCAGTACTTTTATGCCAGGGCTTGCTTTCAGCAGGGCCGGTATGAGGAGGCAGCCGCGGCGTTCGAGCGCGCGGCCGCTCTCCGGCCGGAAGACTACCAGACACCGAGCCTGCTGGGGCTGACCTATAGCGCTCTCGAAAGAACGGCAGAGAGCGAAAAGATGCGGCTCAAGGCAGTGCACATCATCGAGCACCACCTCGAGCTCTACCCCGATGACGCTCGGGCGCTGTACCTCGGCGCAACCGATCTCACCTACCTGGGCAGGACAGAAGAAGCCCTGGAGTGGGCCGAGCGCGCGCTCGCACTGGACCCCGACGATCCCGCGGTACTGTACAACGTGGCCTGCGCTTACGCTCAACTGGGTCTGGTCGAAAAGGCGCTCGATTGCCTGGAGAAGGGAACCCTCTATGGCGCCGGCCACCGCCCCTGGGTGGAGAAGGATCCGGACCTGAACCCCCTGCGTAAGCATCCCCGCTTCGCCGCCATTCTGACCCGGATATAGCCACCCGCCGCTTGCCCAAAGCTCGTCTCGCGTTTAACCTTACGGGCTTATGTTCGACGAGCTTTCTGGCAAACTGAACGCCACGCTCCAGCGACTCGCGGGGCGGGGCGTTCTGACGGAGGAGGCGGTCACCGAGGGGCTCCGCGAGATCCGGCGGATCCTGCTGGAGGCCGACGTGAGCTTCGACCTGACCCGGGGTTTTCTAACCCGGGTGCAGGAGAAGGCGGTCGGACTCGCTGCGCTGAAGGAAGTCCGGCCCGGACATCAGTTGGTCAAGATCGTCTACGACGAGCTGGTGGTGCTGCTGGGTGAGAAGCAGGCACCGCTCACCTATGCCACGGTTCCGCCGACGGTCATCCTGCTGGTCGGCCTGCAGGGTTCGGGCAAGACTACCACCGCCGGCAAGCTCGCCAGACGGCTGAAGCTGGAGCAGAAGGCGCCGTTCCTGGTGGCCGCCGACGTGTATCGTCCGGCCGCCATCGATCAGCTGCACACGCTGGGGCGCCAGGTCGAGGTCGGGGTCCACAGCGACCTCGGCACTCAGGACGTGGTCAAGATTGTGCGCGACGGCGTGGTGGCCGCAGGAAAGGCCCGGGCGCGCACGGTCATCGTCGACACCGCCGGCCGGCTGCAGATCGACGAGGAGATGATGGGCGAGCTGAAGCGGCTCAAGGCCGCCGTTTCGCCTCACGAGATCCTCCTCGTCGCCGACGGCATGACCGGGCAGGACGCGGTGCGCATCGCGCAGGGCTTTCACGACGCGCTGGGCATCACCGGCGTAATCCTGACCAAGATGGACGGCGACGCGCGCGGTGGCGCCGCGCTCTCGATCTACGGAGTGACCCACGCGCCGATCAAGTACATCGGCGTGGGCGAGAAACTGGAGGCGCTGGAGCCGTTTTATCCAGACCGGCTCGCGGGTCGCATTCTCCAGCAAGGCGACATCCTCTCGCTGGTCGAGAAGGCGCAAACAGCGGTCGACGAGAAGGAAGCCGAGCGGCTGGCCCGGAAGGTCCAGTCGAAGAAGGGGCTCGACCTCGGCGACTTCCTGAATGCCATGCGACAGATGCAGAAGATGGGGCCGCTGAAGAACGTGCTCGGCATGCTCCCCGGCATGAACCCGGCCATGCTCCAGGCGGCCAAGCTGGACGACAAGAAGCTCAAGCACGTGGAAGCCATCGTGCTGTCGATGACACCGAAGGAGCGCACCAATCCCGACGTGATCAACGGCCAGCGCCGGCTGCGCATCGCCAAGGGGTCGGGACGCACGGTTCAGGAAGTCAACACCTTGCTGTCGCAGTTCAAGCAGATGCAGAAGTTCATGAAGATCGCGGGGAAGACCGGAGGCGCCGGTCTGAAGCTGCCCTTCGGACGCGGCGGATTCCCCGGTTAACCCGCACCATCAGGAACACACATGGCAACTCGCATTCGTTTGCGCCGGATCGGCCGGAAAAAGCTTCCGCTGTACCGCATCGTAATCGCCGACCAGGAGGCGCCCCGCGACGGGCGCTTCATCGAGATCATCGGGACGTACAACCCGAAGGGCGAAACGGTGGCCGACAAGGTGCAGGTAGACGCGGAGAAGGCACGGCAGTGGATCTCCAAAGGGGCGACGCCGTCGGACACCGTTCAGTCCCTGCTCAAGCAGGCCGGGGTGTTCGAAACAGCGGGAACAGCGAAAGCGTAAGCGGGAAAGGAAGAGCGTAAGCGGGAACTCCAAAGGGTAAGCGGGATGCCCCGCTCACGTTGTTTCTTCCCCGCTCACGCTGTTTCGTAGTCGTATGACCGACACAACCAGGCATGTCGTGGTGGGCCGGCTGAGGAAGCCGCACGGGTTGAAGGGCGAGTGCAACCTTTTCCCCCTGACCGACGATCCGGCCATCATCTTCGCTCCCGGCCAGCAGATCTGGGTGATTGACCTCGCCGGGGACACGGTGGCCGGCCCGCTGACGGTGGAGCGCAGCCGAGAGTATCACCGGGAGTGGCTGGTAAAGTTTGCCGGGGTCGAGAGCCGCGATGCCCTGGGGCCGTTCCGGGCGCACTTCCTGGCGGTGCCGCCGGATCAGCTCAACCCGCCGGGCGAAGACGAGGTCTATCTCCACGAGCTGGACGGTTTCTCGGTGCGACTTCCCGATGAAACCCCGCTCGGCCTGGTGTCCGCGGTCTACGAGCTGCCGGCCGGGATCATGATCGAGGTCCAGGGCCCCAAGCGCGAGTTTCTCCTGCCGTACAAGAAGGAATTTGTGCAGCAGGTGGACCGGGCGGGGCGGCGGTTGACGGTGACGCCGCCGGAGGGGTTGCTGGAATGAGGGACACTACATCTGTCACCCCGAGCAGAGCGAGGGGGCGGAACGATGCTTCGGCTCCCTCGCTTCGCTCGGGATGACAACCCGTCATGCTGACAATCGATGTGGTGACGTTATTCCCCGAAGTCATCGCCCCCTACGTGGCGACGAGCATACCGGGCCGGGCCGCGGCGGCGGGGCTGGTGCAGTTTCGGCTGGTGCAGCTGCGCGACTTCACTCACGACCGGCACTCCACGGTCGATGATTACGCGTATGGCGGCGGGGCGGGGATGGTGCTGAAGCCTGAGCCCTTCTTCGAGGCGGTGGAAACGCTTCGACCGACCGGCCCGGTGGTGCTGATGTCGGCGCGGGGCCGGCACTTCACCCACGACGATGCGGTCCGGTTCTCGTTGGGCGATCGACTCACCCTGCTCTGCGGCCACTACAAGGACGTCGATCAGCGGGTGGCGGAGGGGCTGGCCACCGAGGAGCTGTCGATCGGCGACTTCGTTCTCTCCGGCGGCGAGCCCGCGGCGCTCTGCGTTCTGGATGCGGTCGTGCGGTTGCTGCCCGGCGCCCTGGGAGACCACGAGTCGGCCAGCGCCGATTCGCACTATGACGGAATATTGAGCCCGCCGAGCTATACCAGGCCGGCGGAGTATCGTGGGCTCGATGTGCCCGAAGTGCTTCGCTCCGGCAACCACGCCGACATCGAGGCATGGCGCCAGGCGGAATCGGAGCGGCTCACCCGCGAGCGGCGGCCGGATTTGTGGGAGAGGCACGCGGGCGACTCCGGATGACAAATCGGGGCCGCAGTACTAAGATCGTACCAGTTTTTATGTTCACCGGGCGCCGGACGGCGCGGAGGATGGGATAATGCAGCGATTGGCAGAGGTTGCCCGTGAGGGCTTGCGCACAGACATTCCTGCATTCGATCCGGGAGATACCATCCGGGTCATGGTCCGGGTTCGCGAAGGTGACAAGGAACGGCTGCAGGCGTTCGAGGGCATGGTCATCGCCAAGCGAGGCGGCGGGATCAGCGAGACCTTCACAGTCCGGAAGATCTCCGCGGGTGTGGGGGTAGAGCGCCTCTTTCCGATGCACAGTCCCACAATCGCCTCCATCGATCTGGTCCGCCGGGGACGGGTGCGCCGGGCCAAGCTGTACTATCTGCGCGCCCTGAGCGGCAAGGCTGCGCGGATCAAGGAAAAGCGCGAGACCTGAGCGCATGCCCCTTCGCCCTACACTGGTCCGCGAACGGGCCGTCTGGGCTGAGGAGCATCTCCTCGTCGGCGTCGACGAGGCCGGCCGCGGCCCCCTGGCAGGTCCAGTGGTGGCAGCGGCCGTCGTCTTTCCCACCGGGTGCTCGTGTGTCCGTGGCCTTCGGGACAGCAAGGTGCTCCCGGCCAGCAAGCGGGCCAAGCTGGCCGAGCGGATCCGAGGCCGCGTTATTGCTTTCGGAGTGGGCGCAGCGTCGGCTCACGAGATCGACCGCTTCAACATCAGGGTGGCCACCGCGCTGGCCATGCGGCGAGCTATCGCCATGCTCATCGGCCGCTACACCCTGGGACAACCCTACCGCATCCTGATCGACGGACTTCCTCTACCGGAAATCGGCTACCCGCACGAGGCGCTGGTGGATGGCGACGCGCGCTGCCAATCGATCTCGGCCGCCGCCATCCTGGCCAAGACGGTGCGCGATCTCCTCATGCACCGCCTGGCCGCGAGGTACCCCGGTTATGGCTGGCACACCAACGTAGGATACGGCACAGAGGAGCACCAGGAAGGTCTGCAGGCACTTGGTCCTACCCGGCACCACCGTCTCACCTTCGCGCCCCTCGCGCAATTAACGCTGTCGCTGTAATGCCTAACTTCGGCTCCCTCGCTGCGCTCGGGATGACAGCGATGTTGAGTCTCCTATGTACCACGCTTTCAGCTCAGCAATCTAACGCCGAGCGGATCCTCAGCGGCCGCGACACGCCCTCGCACGACTACGATCTCATTCATCAGCGGATCGAAGTCGCCAATTTCGATTGGAATGCCACGGCGTTCGACGGCAACGTGACGACCACCGTCCTGGCCCTTCGTCCGGGGCTGGACTCGATCGTGCTCGCGATGGGGCGTCGGCTTGCGGTGCGGTCAGTGACCGGCGCACGCAGCGCGCCCCTCCGCTTCGCCCGGCCGGGTGACAGCATCGTGATCCGGCTCCCCCGTCCAGCCGGATTCCGCGACACCCTCCGTTTCACCATCGACTATCGTGGCCAGATCGCTCAGGGCCGCGGGCTCTACTTTTTCAAGGCGGAGCCGGGCAGGCCGCGTCATCCGCGGCAGGTCTACAGCGGGGGCGGCACCGACGGGAATCCGAACTGGATGCCGACCTATGCCGCCCCCAACGACAAGGCTACCTGGGAGCTGGTCGCGCGGGTGCCGGCCGATCTCACGGTGGTATCGAACGGGCGGCTGGTGAGTGACCGGCCCGATCCGCCCGCGCGCGGCCCTCGCAGCGGACCGGCACGTGCCCGTACCCACACGGTGCAGTGGCGCCAGGAAAAGCCCGCCTCGACCTACCTCATCTCGCTGGTCGCTGCGCCGTTCAAGAAGGTGAGCGACCGATGGCGCGATGTTCCCCTGGAGTACTACGTCTACCCTGAGGATGTGGCCCAGGCCCGCCGCCTGTTCGGGGTTACGTCGGACATGATGGAGACCTACACCAGGCTGACCGGGATGAAATACCCCTGGCCCAGGTACTCACAGGCGACGGTGACCGACTTCGTCGGTGGCATGGAGAACGTCGGCGCGACCACTCTGGTGGACTGGCTGCCCGACGCCCGGGCATATCGCGACCGGCCCTGGTACCGGCAGTCGTTGATTCCTCATGAGCTCGCCCATCAGTGGTTCGGCAACCTGGTCACCACGGAGAACTGGTCCAATTACTGGCTCAACGAAGGGCTGGCCGAGTTCATGGCGGGGCAGTACTGGGGGACTAAACAGGGCCGCCACGCCGAGGAGGATTTCTATCTCGACGAGTATCATCGCTTCCTGACCGCCGAATCCCGGCGCAGCGTGCCGCTCGCGTCGTACAACTCGAACAACGTCTACACCAAAGGCGCGCTGGTGATGCAGATGCTGAAGAGGCATCTGGGACCGGAGCGGTTCTGGGCGTCGATCAACCGATATCTCACCCGCCATACTTACGGCAACGCGACCAGCGACGACCTTCGCCGTGCCGTCCTGCATGCGACCGGGCAGAATCTGGACTGGTTCTGGGATCAGTGGATCTACCAGGCGGGATATCCGCAGTTCACCGTCGCCCACGCCTACGATTCCACCGCGGGGTCGCTCGCACTCACGGTTCGTCAAACCCAGGTGGATACGGCCCACGCCGACAGTGGGGGAGTCCGCTTCGCCACCCCGCTCGTGTTTCAGGGACCGGTGACCATCCGGGTTGGCACCGCGGCGGGCGACGTGCGGAAGCGGGTCCAGTTGGACCGGCGGGAGCAGGTGATCCAGATCGACGGGTTGAAGTCACGGCCGAACATGGTCGTCTTCGACGAGAACAACGCCATGCTCAAGGCGCTGAGCTTCGATCAACCGACACCGTGGCTGGCCAACCAGCTTGCCAAGGACCCCGATCTCTGGAACCGGAATTGGGTGATTGGCCAGCTCGCGCGTCGTACCAGCGACTCGCTGGCTGGCTTGGCGCTCGCCCGCGCCGCCAGGAGCGCGGACTACTATCTCACTCGGGCTCAGGCGGTGGGGGCGCTCTCCAGGTTTCCGGCTGCCGTGGCTATGCCTGTGCTCGAAGCCGCCATGCGGGACACCTCAGCGGCGGTCAGGGCGGTAGCGGTAGCTGGATTCGGCAACCTGGGCGGGGCGCGGTCGCAGGAGGGGGCGCTCGCGGCTTGGAAGAGGGACTCGAGCTACGAGGTGCGTGCCAACGCTTTGATTGCGCTCTCGCGCATCGATTCGGTGGCGTCCCGCCCTCATGTGCTCGCCGGGCTCAGTACTCCGTCTTACCGCGACGTCATCCAAAACGCGGCGATCGTCGCAGTCAGCCGGGCTCCCGACTCCACGCTCATCGACGGGTTGGAGAAGATCCTGGGAGACCAGGAGGAGCCGGCCATCGTGCTCGCCACCCTCGCCTCGCAGGGAGACACCCGAGCGCTCACCACGCTGGTGCGCCACCGCGACGATCCTCGGCCCTGGGTGCGTCGCTGGGTGCTGGATGCGATAGAAGAGCAACTGGAAAAAACCCCGTAGCGGACGCCTGTCCGCTCGTCCGTCACGCAGTCGCCCCAACCCGGCCGAGCCAGCCTACCACCGTTCGCAGCGCCTCAGTCCGGTCCGGGTAGGCTGTTCGTGGTGCGGCCACCACCCGGTCGAGGCCCGAGAGCCGGGCAATCGCACCGGCGTTCGTGCCGGTGGACTGGTCGGGCGCCTCGGGCGCCGTCAGCACCACGCCGGCGCAGTGGACTCCGGCGAGCTCCAGTGTGCTGAGCGTCAGTAGCGTGTGATTGATGGTTCCTAGCCGGTCCACCCCCACCACCAGGGCGCAGGCACCGAGGGCCCGAGCCACGTCCACCATGTTCCACTCCCACGTCACCGGCTCGAGCAGGCCTCCCGTTCCCTCGATCAGCAGGAACTCAGCACTCTCGCCGTAGCGCTCGATCTTGAGCACCAGCCCGTCGAAGTCGATCGTGATGCCTGAACGATCGCTCGAGAGCGTGGGCGGCACCGCCTCCGGCAACCGAAAAACCGCGTGCGCCGGCTGGCTCTGTCCTGTAGCTCGAGCCAGAAGGACACCGTCTTCACGGTCGCCGGGTGGCCCCAGGCAGCCGGTCTCCACTGGCTTGACGGCAACCACTTGTTTGCCCGCGCTCCGGAGCGCCTGAGCCAGGGCCTGCCCGACCCAGGTCTTCCCGACCTTGGCTCCGGTGCCGGTGATAAGGATTCGCATGAGCGGAGACTACAGGCTCACCCCACACCCCGCAACTTCCAGCGGGCAAGAAATCCTCTCGGCCTGGTAATCAGAGCGACTTCAGATACTGCACCAGATCGGCCTTCTGCTGCGCGGTAAGTGCGAGCCCCTTCCTTGTATTATAGAGCTCAACCACCTCATCCAGCGTCGCCGCGATCCCGTTATGGAAGTACGGCGGGTGCCGCAGGAGCCCACGGAGTGGGGTGGTGCGGTACTTCTTGGTAGCGCTGCGGGAGGCGTAGCTCGGTATCCCATTCGGCTCCGGCGCGCTCGCCACCTCGTCCGGGTCGTGGAGCCGCACGTTCGCGTCGGAACCAGGTAAACGCTTTCTGCCGGCTGACCCATGGTGTAGAGCAGGTCACCAGCCTCGACATTCCGTCCGGGGCCGCCGGCGAGCTGCTCGCCAATCCTTTCTTTGGCTCGCTGAATCACCTGGTGGCGAGACGCTTGCCAAGGTTCTCCGCCATGTCCAGGTGCGCCTGGAAGGCTGGGGCCACCTTCACCACCAGCGTTTTCAGATCTTCGTTCTTGATCGCGGGGAGCAAGGTGGACTTGATGGCAGTAATGACGTCTTTGTGGAACGCGGCCTCGTGCTGCAGAAACGCGCGGTCGAACTCGGCCCCGCGAAGACTCTCCAGCCGGTGCAGCGTCGCCGCCTGGTCTCGAGCGCTCTGGTCGCCGGCCGGCGGGGTGGGCGTCACACCGAGCTTCTTGACCAGATCGCGTCCTTGCTGGCGAACCATTTGGTGGTCCCGCGCGAGCATGGCTCCGAACTGGCGCACCTCGTTGGAGTGACCACGCTTGGCGGCGAGCTTGCCGGTCTCGATGTCGAAGCTGTTGGCGTTGTCGAAGATGGCCACGATGGTGGGGTCGTCCAGCGCAGGCGCAGGCGCAGCAACCGGGGCATCCTGCTGCGCCGCGAGGAG
>JBDTUV010000015.1:0-16153 GCA_040007575.1 Gemmatimonadales bacterium | reverse complement strand
AATCATTGGCCGATTTCGCGAAGGAATGACCGATATGCTGGACGACCGCTTCGACGATCAGTTGCGAGACTCGGCTCGCGATTACAACCCTCCCCCGGAGACGCCGCGCGAAGTCATGTGGGCGAGGATCCAGGAGGAGAGGAACGCGCGACTGGAACGAGGGGACGATGGACCGGTGGAAAGGACGCTCCCTTCCATGGTTCCCCCGTTCCCCCGCTCCCGCGTTCCCTCGTTCCGTCCTCTCCGTTGGGCTGCCGGGATCGCGGCTATCCTCGCGATCGGCATCGGACTCGGCCGGATCTGGGCCCCCGAACCCGGCCCGACCACCGCTCCGGTAGTCGCCACATCCGTCGCCCCACCGCACCCTGGTGATGCCGCCTACCGGATTACCGCCACCGAGCACCTGGGACAGTCGGAGGCATTTCTGACCCTGTTTCGCGCCTCGGTGCGGAGGGGGGGCAACGAGCAGCTTGCCCCCGCGACCGCGCGTCAGCTCCTCGCCACCAACCGTTTGCTGCTCGATTCGCCCGCGGCGAGCGATGCCCGGACTCGCCTTCTGCTCCAGGACCTGGAGCTGGTACTGGCGGAGATCGCCCAGCTCGCGCCTCGGCCCAGCTCGCCCGATCTCGATCTGATCACTGAAGGTCTCGAGCGGGGTGGAATGATGTCTCGCTTGAGAACGGCCGTGCCTTCGGGTACGAGCCCAACCCAAGGAGCCCTGTGATGTACGGCCTGGTGTTCGGCGTGGCGATGGTAGCAGCCCTCGGCATGGCCGACGCGCGAGTTGCTTCCGATACGCTCGATCCGCGTGTGCCCCGTGGCTGGCTGCAGGACGATCCAGCCGATTCCCTGTACCGGCGAGCCCGGGAGACGCTGAATCGCCGAGACTTTCGGGCGGCCGCCGACCTCTTTGCCCAGATCCCGGTTCGATTCCCCCGATCGGGATACGCCGCGGACGCGCTCTACTGGCAGGCATTCGCCCTCTATCGAGCCGGAGGAGAGCGCGATCTTCGTGCGGCCATGAAAGCCCTGAAGCAACAGAGAAAGCAGTTCCCCAAGGCAGCGACGCAAGGAGACGCCGCCACGCTGGAGCGCCGGATCCAGGGAGAGCTGGCACGGCGGGGCGACAGCGAGGCGGCGGCCGCGGTGGCCATGGCCGCCGAGTCCGCGATCGATATCCCGACTCCACCCACGCCACCTACACCACCGACGCCGCCAACTCCTCCGACACCCCCGACGCCTCGGATGGGGCGTTCCCATCGAATGGTGAGCGGCTGCGAGGGAGACGACGACGACATGAAGGTGGCCGCCCTCAATGCCTTGCTGCAGATGGACGCAGCCCGCGCCCGGCCGGTTCTCCGCAAAGTCCTGGCACGGCGCGACACTGCCTCTGTGTGCCTGAGGCGTAAGGCAGTCTTCCTCGTCGCTCAGCAGCAGGCCGAGGGGACCGAGGACATCCTGCTGGAATCGGTCCGGACCGACCCGGATCCGGAGGTACAGCGGCAAGCAGTCTTCTGGCTCTCGCAGGTAGGGACTGATCGGGCGGTAAACGCACTGGATTCGATTCTGCGCTTTTCCAAGGACCCGGAGATCCAGGATAAGGCGGTGTTCGCGCTCTCGCAGCACGGCAGTCCGCGGGCGCAGCAGGCGCTTCGCGTCTACGCCGAACGGGCCGAGGTGCCGGAGTCCGCTCGTGAAAAGGCAATCTTCTGGTTAGGCCAGAGCGGATCGACAGAGAACGGTACCTTCCTTCGCTCCCTGTACGGCCGGCTCAAGAGCGAGGAGCTCAGGAAGAAGGTGGTCTTCTCCCTTTCCCAGATGGGAGGCACGGAGAACGGCAAATGGCTGCTTGGGCTCGCCCGGGATCCAGGGCAGGGCATCGAAATGCGGAAGCAGGCGTTGTTCTGGGCCGGCCAGGCGGGCGTCCCCATCGAGGAGCTCACCAGCCTCTATGCCGGAGTGGCCGATCAGGCCATGCGGGAACAGCTCGTGTTCGTCTACTCGCAGCGAGACGAGCCCGCGGCCCTGGATAAGTTGATGGAAATCGCGCGGCGAGATCCTAACCCGGAGCTGCGAAAGCGGGCTCTCTTCTGGTTGGGCCAGTCGGAGGATCCCCGGGCAGTACAGGTGCTTCAGGAAATCATCGAGCAGCCGTAGGTCCTGAGATCATGCGCCGACAGCTCCTTCTCCTTCTGCTCGTTTCGGCTCTGCCCCGATGTCTCTTGGCCCAAACCCTGGCCCAACGGATGGGCACGGTAGAGGAAGGCACGGTGCGATTGAGCTTCGCCGCACGACCCGGAACCTGCGGCGACTGGGAAAACGGCATCACCGTCCGGCATGATAGCGACGAGTGGCAGGCCGACTGCGGATCCCCACCGGTTCGGGTCGCATTACGGGTGAGAGACCACCGGGTGTACTCGGTCCGCACCTATGTTGGAGGGCGTTGGCTTCCGGATCGCTGGAGCGCCGACCTGGGCACTGTTAGCGCCCGGGAAGCCGCCGACTACTTCATCGCGCTGGCGGAGCGCACCGGAGGGAGCCAGGTAGGCGGCGATCCGCTCCTCCCGTCGGTGCTGGCCGATAGTGTCGTCATCTGGCCCTCCCTCCTGCGACTTGCCCGAGCACCCAAAGTATCAAGAGATACCCGCTCCAGGGCGGTCTTCTGGCTTGGCCAGGCCGCCGGCGCCGCGGCGGGTGCGGCGCTGGACTCGATCGTCCACGATGCCCGGGGCGACCGAGAGGTCCGCAAGACGGCGATCTTCGCTCTGTCGCGGCGCTTGAACGACGAGGGAGTGCCTGCACTCATTCGGATCGCCCGTACCAACACCGACCCCGAGCTCAGGAGGACCGCAATCTTCTGGCTGGGCCAAAGTGAGGATCCCCGCGCTCTGGATCTGTTCGAAGAGATCCTCAGGTAGAGCCATCCGCCGGGTTGGTTCCAGCCCAGGCAACCTTTTCCAGGATCTGTCGGTCTAAGCCTCGCGTTCGACCACCAGCGCGAGGGCGTGAACCTCGGCTTCGCCCCCGCGCCTACGTCTCCCTGTCATCGGAAACCCAGCGGAGGTTCGCGAGTGGGCGACCCCATGATCACCATCGCACTCACTCTTGCCCTCTCCGGCATCCAAGCCGGCGGTCAAAGCGATACCCTCGGCCCCCCGGCAGCCGCTCGTGCGGTCCAGGCGTCTCGCATCGGGAGCAGCCCCATCGTCCTGGACGGCGTGCTGTCCGAGGCTGGATGGTCCAGCGCAACTCCTAGCACGGATTTCACCCAACGGGAGCCTGACGAGGGCGCTGCGGCTACCGAACAAACCGAGGTTCGGGTGCTCTACGACGACGACGCGCTCTATGTAGGTGCCCGGATGTACGATCGCAGTCCGGACTCGGTGATGGCCCAGCTCGCCCGCCGGGACCGGATCGTGAGCGCCGACCGCTTCATCGTGTTCCTGGATCCGTATCACGACCGCCGCACCGGCTTCTTCTTCGGCATCAACGCCGCGGGCACTCTGTACGATGGGACCTTGTATAACGATGACTGGGACAGCGACACCTGGGATGGCGTATGGCAGGGCAGCGTGGCTCGCGATTCTCTGGGATGGAGCGCCGAGCTCCGGATCCCTTACTCCCAGCTTCGGTTTCAGCGGCAGAAGGCGAACCGCTGGGGCATCAACTTCAAGCGGGAAATCGCCCGTCGTAACGAACGCTCTTACCTGGTCTGCACCCCCAGCAACGGTAGCGGCTTCGTCTCCCGGTTCGTGGACCTGGCGGGTCTCGAGGAGTTCACACCACCCGCCCGCCTGGAGGTTCTGCCATATGTCACCACCAGGGCCGAGTATATGAGCCACGAAGCCTCGGATCCCTTCAACGACGGCTCGCGGCTGGGCGCCGGCGTGGGAGGCGACCTCAAGCTTGGGATCGGCAGCAACCTCACCCTGGATGCCACCGTGAACCCGGATTTCGGCCAGGTCGAGGTCGACCCTGCGGTGGTCAACCTGAGCGACGTGGAGACCTTCTTCGACGAGCGGCGCCCATTTTTCGTGGAGGGGGCAAACATCTTCGAGTTCGGATACGGCGGAGCCAACGACAACTGGGGCTTCAATTGGGGCAATCCCAGTCTCCTCTACAGCCGTCGAATCGGCCGGGCTCCCCAGGCTGAGCTTCCCGCCGACTACGACTACTCCAGCGTACCCAGCGGCAGCAACATCCTTGGCGCCGCCAAGCTGTCGGGCAAAGTAGGAAGCTGGAGCCTCGGTACCCTGAGTGCGGTGACCAACCGCGAACTGGCCCGCTTCTCTCTAGGCCAGCAACATTGGCAGCAGGAGATGGAGCCGCTCACCTACTACGGCGTCTACCGGGCACAGAAGGAGATTGGGGGCGGCCGCCATGGTCTCGGCGTGATGAGTACCCTCACGGCTCGGTCCTTCGACGAGGCAAGGCTACGAGACGAGATGAGCTCCAGCGCGCTCAGCCTTGGCCTTGACGGATGGACGACGCTGGACAAGAACGGCGTGTGGGTGGTGAGCGGCTGGACCGGGCTCAGCCGAGTGGCGGGCAATGCCGAGCGCATGCAGAGCCTGCGAGAGAACTCGGTGCATTACTTCCAGCGGCCAGATGCCGGCTATCTGGGCCTGGATTCGGGCAGTACGTCGCTTTCCGGCTATGCCGCCCGGGTCTCACTCAACAAGCAGAAGGGCAACTGGATGTTCAACTCGGCGGTTGGCTTGATCGACCCGGGCTTCGACGTGAACGACCTTGGCTTCCAGTTCAGGACCGACCAGATCAACTCGCACCTGATGTTCGGGCATAAATGGACCCGGCCCAGTCGCCTGTTCCGGAGCTGGCGCCTCAACCTGGCCGGGTTCCGGAGCTACAACTACGGTGGCGATGTTACCTGGACAGGACTCTTTCTCACCGGTCTCTACGAGCTGCGGAACTTCTCGACCGGCCGCTGGTTCGTGGCCTACAACCCCACTACGCTGAGCGACCGGCGGACGCGAGGCGGTCCGCTCATGGTGAACCAACCCGGCGTGGAATGGGATTTTCAGCTCGAGTCCGATCCGAACAAGCGTTGGATCTATAGCGCTGGTCTCCACGGCAACCACTACCAGCGTAACTGGGAGCAGAGCTGGACTGCCCGGGCCGCTCTCGAGTGGAAGCCAGGAGCGCGGTTGTCACTGAGAGTGGAGCCCCAGATTGAGCGGACCGGCACGTCAGCGCAGTACGTGGATACTTTCGACGACCCGGCGGCGACCAATACCTTCGGGCATCGCTACGTGTTTGCCGATCTGCGCCAGACCACTTTCTCCGCCAGTGTGCGACTCAACTGGATCTTTACTCCGAGGTTGAGCCTGGAGGTGTATGCCCAGCCGCTGCTGTCGTCGGGTCGGTACACCGGGTTCAAGGAGCTGGCGCGGCCCCGCAGCTACGAGTTCAACGCTTACCCGGATCCAGCACCAACAGCCGACCCCGATCGGATCATCGTGGACCCCGATGGCGCCGCAGGGCCGGCGGCTGGCGAAGAGATCGATGACCCCAACTTCTCGCTGGCGTCACTTCGGGGAAACGCGGTGTTACGGTGGGAGTATTCGGCAGGCTCCACCCTGTTCCTGGTCTGGACTCAGAATCGGTCCGACACCGAAAGCATCGGCTCATTTCGCACCGGCCGGGCGATCGACCGGCTGTTCGGCGCCAGCGCCGATAACATTTTTCTGGTGAAGGTCTCGTATTGGTGGAACCCTTGACCGGCCGATGCCACGTCGCTGCGCAACCGTAAGCCAAAGGGGACGATGCACCGTAGCGGCGACGCCCTTCCTGGCGAGCCGCCGGGGGGCAATGCTAGCTTAGCACTCTCGGAGCTAGCCCCTTACCCTTACCCTTTCCCTTCCCGACACCATGGATTGGCTCACCAGCCCGGAAGCGTGGATTGCCCTTCTCACGCTGACCGTTCTCGAGATTGTTCTCGGCATCGACAACGTGGTGTTCATCTCGATCCTGGCCGGCAAGTTGCCGCCGGATCAGCAAGCCAAGGCCCGGCGGCTCGGCCTTGGCCTGGCGATGTTCATGCGGATTGCGCTGCTCTTCTCAATCAGCTTGATCATCAAGCTCACGGCGCCGCTGTTCACGGTTCTGGGAGAGGAGATTTCCGGTCGAGACCTGGTGCTCATCGTGGGGGGCTTGTTTCTGCTTACCAAGAGCACCCGGGAGATCCATGAGCGGCTGGAGGGGGATGAGGGCGAGACGTCGGTGAAGGCGCGGCCCTCACTGCTGAGTACGCTGATCCAGATCATGCTTCTGGACATCGTGTTCTCGCTCGATTCCGTGATCACCGCCGTGGGCATGGCCGACGACCTGGGGGTAATGATTGCTGCCGTGGTCATTGCGGTCGGTTTCATGATGGTGTTTGCCACTCCGGTGAGCGACTTCGTCGACCGCCACCCGACGGTCAAGATGCTGGCCCTCAGCTTCCTGCTGCTCATTGGCGTGGCGCTGATCGCCGACGGTCTCAATGAGCATATTCCGAAGGGCTACATCTACTTTGCCATGGCCTTCTCGGTGGGGGTGGAGATTCTGAATCTGCGAATGAAGAAGGTCGACACTGAGGCAGTGGAGCCGCGCCACCCTGCCCCCTGAATGAGAGTGGGCCGGTGGGGGAGATGAAGAAGGACCATTTCCTCGCCCCCATTACCTTTCCTCTGTGCCTGCTCCCGGTCATTGCCTCCTCACGATCCTCGCAGCCGCACTGTTTCTTGGCTGCCAGGAGTCGAGATCGCCCGCGCCAGTGGTCGAGCTCCCTGCTTCAGGGGACACGGTCACGACCCGCGATTCGGACGTGACTGGAGCGGCGTGGCTCGAGGGTGACCGCTGGGCGATTCTGGCTGCGCCGAACGAAACCGCGGCAATCGTGGATTTCTCAGACCGGACGATCAGGCCGCTCGGGAGTGGGCGGACCAAGGACCTGAGCAATCCCTCGACCCTCTTCGTCTCCCAGGACAGTTTGTATATCGGAGACTGGGGAAAGGCCCGCACCACGGTCTGGACCCCGGCAGGTCGGCTGATCCGCTCCATTCCAACCTCGAATGCCGCTCGCGGCGCCCTGCCACGCGCCCGGGACGCCAAGGGAAACTTCTACCTGGACCAGGCTCCTCTGGCGGGCCCGGATGGCAGCGGAAACCGTGACTCCGGTGCGGTTCTGATACTGGATCCCGGGCTCACTCGAGCCGATACCATCGCCCGGCTTGCCCCGCTGGACATCGCCGAGGTGGTCGGGGATGCCGGCCGGCGTTTCGAACGCCGAATCTTCGGGGGCGTAGACCGCTGGGGGGCCTTACCCGACGGGTCGGTCTGGGTGGCCCGGGTCTATGACAACCGGGTGGACTGGCGGGCACCGGATGGGGAGTGGACTCGGGGCCAGGCGCTGCCGGATCGAGTGCTCGAAGTGACCCGCTACGACCGGGAGCTATTTCTCCAGAAATTTCCTCCCGAGCTGAGAGGCACAGCACAGCAGCTTCCGTTCGCGCCGATCAAGCCGCCATTCGAGGCCGCGTTCTCCAGTACCGATGGCCAGGTCTGGCTGGAAAAGAGCCGGGCCCCGGCGGACTCCTCACGGGTGTATCACGTGGTCGACCGGCGCGGCCGGCTGGCGCAGGAAGTTCGACTTCGCGGGAAAAGGCGCGTCCTTGCCGTGGGCCCGCGAGCAGCCCTGGTTGCAGAATCCACACCCGATGGGACCCGGCTTCAGCTCGTCGAGCTGACGCCCCCAGCCCGCCATCCTTAGTTCTCACTCAGCGCTTACCGGATCGTCTGGAGGATGTATCGAATGAGGCTCGAGTACTGCAGCTGCGCGATCGTCGTTGCCCTTACGCTGTCATGCCGACCAGCCGAAAGCCAAAGCAGTCTGACATTGGACGCCAAGCTGCCCTCGTCCTTCGGCACGTTGAGCAACGTGGTGGAGCTGCGCGATGGCCGCGTAGTGTTTACTGACACCAAGAGCAAACTCTTCTTCAGCGCCGACCTTAAGACCGGCAAGGTGGACACGCTCGGGAAGCGGGTCGACGCTCTCCCCCAGGGCGCTCCGGCGGGGAACTACCGCTTCCCTGGCTGGGTTGTACACCTGGCGGGCGACACCGTTGCCCTGGTGGATTTCAGCGCTATCCGGACCACCCGGTGGAACGAGCGAGGACAGGCCCTGGACGTGCTGCCCATCAGGATCGTTTCGGGTGAGACTCCGGTCCTCTTGTACGACACGCTCGGCCATGGTTACAAGATCGACTACCAGGCCATACTCGGCGGCGCCGAGCCGGGCCGCTCACCGCGGCCGGACAGTGTTCCCGTCCTTCGGATCACGCTCAAGACTGGCAAGGTGGACACGATCGCTCACCTGGCCACTCCCGAGTACGGCGACGCCAAGTTCGGAGAGCAGATCCAGCAGGCCGCCAAGGTGTTTGCCCCCAACGACCACTTCGGGGTGCTGCCGGACGGAGCGGCCTGGGTGGCCCGGGGCCGGGAGAATCGGGTGGATTGGCGGAGCCCTGACGGCAAGTGGAAACAGGGGAAGACTCGCGAGTATACCAGGACGCCCGTTACCCAGGCAGACAAGGACCGGGTGCTGGCGCAGGTGCGGGAGCAAGGCAAGCAGTTCGGGATGCCCCAGGACCTTTCCATCATTTATCCCTTCGCCGAGACCAAGCCCCCGTTCGACTTCGCGCTGGGACGGGAGATCGGAGAGGTCTGGCTGCAGCGCCCCCGTGCCCAGGAAGACGAGGCACTGGTGTACGATGTGGTCAATCGGCAGGGAGTCTGGGAGCGCAGCGTCACCCTCCCGAAAGGCGCGTCCCTCTCGGGGTTCGGAGCCAAGGGAACGATCTACGCGTCGATAAAGACCGAGGATGGCAAGCGGACAGTGGGGAGGTTTAGACTGAAGTAGGAGTCAGGAGTCAGGAGTCGGGAGTCAGGACGATGCTCTCGCAACCGCTTCATTCTTCCGTCAGGGACTCCCGACTCTCGACTCCCGACTCCTGACTTCAATCCAGAATGGGTGGCTCATCGTCGCCGGGAACATTGGGTCCTTCCCGATCCGAGCTGCGGCGGTCCTGACGCCGACCCTGTTCGTACCACCGCCGGGTGATCTCCCCCGCCAGCTCGCGATTCCCCAGTCCGAACGCGAGCCCAACGGCTAACGCGGCCGCGCCGAGTATCAGGGTAAACGCCGCGGTGACGATCTCCTCTGCCACACCCACCTGTTCCAGCGCCATGAAGAGCGAAATGAGGATCACGGCACCCTTGGCAAGCTTGGCCACGGTCGGCACGCCGGAGACCCCGCCGGCCGAAGCCAGGATGAGGCCACGCACGAACTCACCGAGGATGATTCCCAGGATCAGGATGACGATCCCGGCGATGAGTGTGGGAATGAAGGCCAGCATGACCCCGAACATCTCGTTGATGCTTTCCAGACCCAGCGCAATGCTAGCAAGCAGGATCACGATGAGCATCACCAGCCAGAACAGCAGCTTGGTCAGGGCTCGCACCGGGTCGAGGTGTGACCCCGTGCGGACCACAGCCTCGTCCAGTCCGCCGGCGCTGGCCATCCGGTTGAAGTCCAGCCGCTTCAGGGTGTCATCGGCCCAGCGCTGAACCTGTCGGGCGAGAAAGTACCCGGTCAGCAGGATGACGGCGGCGCCGACAAGGGCGGGGAGAACACTGCCGATCTGTGCGGCACCGATGGAAATTCGTTCCCAGAGCTGGTTCACTGTGCCACCTCGATGACGAGTTTGCCGAACTGTTCACCACGCTGCAGCCGCTCGAAGGCGGCAACACCTTCAGCCAGCGGCACCACCCGGTCTACCACTGGCCAGAGCCGGCCCTCTGCAGCCTGGCGTACGATCTCGGCGTACTCCTGCCTGTTGCCCAGGGTCGACCCCAGAATGCTCCACTGATGCCAGAAGAGACGGCGAAGATCCAGTGAGACTATTGGGCCGGTCGAGGCACCGCAGACGACCAGACGGCCGCCGCGGCGCACGGCGCGAAGGGAGGCGGCCCAGGTCTCCTCGCCCACGCTGTCGGCCACGACGTCGGCTCCACGACCCCGGGTATGCAGCTTGACCTCCGCAACCACGTCGGCGTTCCGGTGATTGAGCGCGACATCGGCCCCGAGACCCCGCGCGGTATCGAGCTTCGCTTCCGACCCACTGGTGACGATGGTGCGCGCCCCGATCAGTTTGGCTATCCCCAGCGCCGCGAGTGCCACGCCCCCGCCGATCCCCCAGATCAGGATCGTTTCTCCCGCCTCGAGTCGCGCACGACTCACCAGCATTCGCCACGCCGTGAGGGTTGCCAGCGAGAACGCCGCTGCCTGGGGCCAGGGCATCGCGGGAGGAACCGGTGCCAGGTTTTGCGCCGGCAACACGACGAACTCGGCCATGGTCCCGGGGCAGTGCTCGCCCAGAACCCGAAGCCTGGTGCAAAGGGAGTGTTCCCCCGCCTCGCACGCCGGACAGTCTCCACAGGACAGGGTTGGATTGATCATGACCCGGTCGCCAGTCCGGAACTGCCGAACCGCCTCTCCGGTCTGCTCAACCAGCCCCGCTCCATCGGAACCAACCACATGGGGAAACTGGAGAGCTGACCCGGGCAAGCCGGCGGCAATGAACAGATCCAGCCGGTTGAGCGCCGCGGCGCGCATCCGGACGAGTACCTGGTCGGGAGACGTTATCGTGGGTCGGGGCAACTCTTGTACCTTGAGCTGCTCCGGTCCACCGTGGGCAACCAGGGTGAGGGCCCTCATCCGACTCGATTCGTCAGAACGATGGGTTCAGGATCTGCTCGCCGGGAGTGAGCGGAACCGGGACGGACGGACTTCCGGGCGCCGTAGATTGCAAGAAGAGGCTGAATTCAACACGGTCCCTGGCTGCGTCGGTAATCTTGCCCACCACGCAGGCCAGGCGGTCACCCTCGCGGGAGACGGCAACGGCCTGGACCGGCTCATCGGTCTGGAGCAAGACAACGGGGTTGGTCCCTCCCCAGGGGAGACGCATGACCCGCGACCCTCTCGAGCGGCCGCCTCGCTCGACCGCGTAGGCCAGGTCCCCGTTCCGGAAGAATCGCGGACTGGATTCCCGTTCCGAGGTCCTGGTAAGCCTGCGCTGATTGCTCCCATCGAGATTCATCGCATAGATCTCGGGATTCCCGTCCCGATGGGAGACAAACGCGATGCTCCGCCCGTCGGGTGAGACCGATGGCGAGTGATTCCCGCCGGAAGTGGTGGTGAGGGGACGGCTCTCGCCACTATCCACCGATATAACGGCGATCTGGGTGGCGGTTCCCCGGGTGGCGGCATAGACGATCTGAGCGCCGTCCGGGGTCCAGGCGGGGTCGCCCTCGTTTCCCGCGGCGGTCGTCAGCCGGCGCAGGTTCCTGCCGTCGGCATCCATGAGGAAGAGATCGAAGTTTCCGCTTCGATTCGAGCTGAAGGCGACCCGGGTGCGGTCCGGTGCCAGGGCCGCCTGCACGTTGGTCGCACTGTCCTGCAGCAGAGGGAACCGGTTCAGCGAGCCGGTGGTTCGCATCTGGTAGATACCAAAGCTCCCCGAGCGATTCGAGCTCAGCAGCAGGTCGCCCACTACGAACACGTCCGCCTTGGCACTCTTGCCCCAGGGCGCCGAGGCGGTAATGACGGCTCGTCCCGGACTCAAGGCGTCTATGACACCGCCCTCGCGCGACACCGCGACCTCGGGCTTATCGGAGCTCCATTTGACCCCGGTTGCCCGGCCCGCTGACGCCCCTTGCTCGTCCTTCAGCAGTGCGTTCAGGGTCGTGCGCCGCCCGGCTGCCAATCCCACCCGCGCCGGCTGGAGCTCGATATCCCCGGGGATGACCTGTACCGTCCAGACAGCGGGCTGAATGCCGGCCAGAGTCGCCGTCAGCCTGGTGGTCCCGAGCGTCTTGGGGGTGAGCACACCGGAAGCTCGATCGAACGACGCTACCGAGGTGTCGCTCAGCTGCCAGCTGACGTGTGCCTCCGGGAGGGGGCTGGAGTCAGCCGCCTCGGCGACCGCGGTGAATCGCCGAGTCGCCCGTAAGGGAAGCTGAATCGGGCCGGCGCTGTGCTGGGGCGAGACCACGAGCGCCTCGGGCTGTGGGTGCACGACCACCTGGGCGCGCCGCTCCTGGGAGAACCCCGCCGCGATGATCTCAGCCTGGCCGGTGGCGAGGCCGCGCAGGATACCGGATGGGCCGACCGAGACGACGCTCGAATCGGACGAGCGCCAGCGTACCAGCCCATGTATCTGGCGGTTTCCCTGGGTCGGGACCAGCACCCGGATAGTGTCCAACTCACCCGGAGCCAGGACGAAGCGGCTTTGGGAAAGGACAAAGTCCGGTTGGGAAACCTCGACCGGCAGCGTAGCCAACAGCCGGCTGGTGGTGGAAGCTTGCACCACGGTACGACCCGGGCCCAGGCCCGTCACGTACCCCGCCGTGTCCACCGAGGCAATCTCGGGCTTGAGCGACCGCCAGGTAACCCGTCCTACCGCTATTGGATTGCCGTCTTCCTTCACCGCCAGAGGAGTGATCCGGACGGTCTCCCCCGGAAACAGGGTGACGGATGCCGGTTCGAGGCTCAGCAACGAAGCGGAGGCCGCGCGGGCTCCTGAGGTGTCCCCCGGCGCGAGGCCGGTGATGAGAACCGCCATCGAGGCACGCTTGCCCTGGGTGCGAGCCTCGATCTTGGCCAGGCCGGGGGTGATTCCGAGGACCGTCCCGTCTTTCCTGACCCGGGCGATCATTGTGTCCGAGCTCCAGAAAGTGAACTTGGCGGCTGCAAGGAGGTTGCCGCGGCCATCGAACGCCGCGGCAAAGAGGGCCTGTTTCTGACCCACACCCAGCGTCATGGTTTCGGGCGTCACCTGGATCTCCGAAACGGTTTGGGTCTGGGCGGAGACGGCGGGCGCAAGCCCTGCCAGCGCAAGGCCTCCCACCAGAGCTGGCAGCCGCCAGATCGGGAGGCCGGCGCGCACGCGGTCCCGGTTGCTACGGGCGGATTTCACCGGACAGTCGATTCCAGGAAGAGGGAATGGGCGTAATTATAGCGCAGGGATAGGCTTGCCGCATCGTGCCGGGGCCGCATCCGTTCCTGATGGGGGCAGTGCGAGCTGGTCGGCTAAGGGAGTGGGCCCGAAGGACTTCCCGGCGCAGCTTGCATCCCCGCTGGGGCGAAGTCGGCCAATGCCTTGCACAAGTGTTGGCGAAGTGCATGTTATATGTCTTATTCTCGGAGGCGCGGCCGCGCCTCAAGACCGTCGGCGGGTGGCGCCGCACATGCGTTCGGAGGAAGCAAAGATGGCCGAGCTTCATTATAGGGAGATGGGCTGGTCCGGCTCTGGATGGATGGATCCGCTGCCGATGGAAAACATCCCTTCTTCAGTGCCCTCCTCCTCGCCGTCGAGATTCGACGACTATAACGAGCCGGCGGCCCGCGCCACGCCAGCCCGTCCGCGGAGAAAGGCCGCCAAGAAAGCGGGTGCCAAGAAGTCGGCCAAGAAGTCGGCTAAGAGAGCGGCAAAGAAGGGATCTAAGAAGGCCGCCCGGAAATCCTCCGCCAAGAAGGGCGCCAGAAAGTCAGCGCGCAAATCGGCCAAGAAGAGCGCCCGAAGGAGCGCCAAGCGCGGGAAATCAGCCCGGAAGGGCTCGGCCCGGTCCGCATCCCGGAAGCGGGCAAAGAAGGGTGGTCGGAGGCGCTAGGTTCTGACTAGCTGCGGCCCTCGAGTCGGGCGAGGGCCGCGGCGCAGTTAATCAATGCGATGTGGGTGAAGGCTTGCGGGAAGTTCCCCAGGAACTCCCCGCTGGCCGGATCGATCTCCTCAGAGTAAAGCCCGACGTGGTTGGCGTGCCGCAGCATCCGGCGGAAGATTCGCTCGGCCTTTTCCCGGTCGCCGATCATCGCCAGGGCCTGCGCCAGCCAGAAGGTGCAGATCGAGAACGCTCCTTCCTCGCCCTCCAGACCATCGGGTTGCCGGTACCGATACACCAGCTCCCCATCCACCGTGGTGAGCTCCCGTGCCACCGCCCGCACCGTGCTGTGCACCCGGGGATGGTTCCAGGGCAGGAACCGGAACATCGGAATGGCCAGAGTGGCGGCATCGAGCACCTCGTCGTCGTACGACTGTACGAACGACTGGCGCGCCTCGCTCCAACCTCGCTCCATGATCTCTGCGTGCAGCGTGTCGCGCGCGATCCGCCAGGCCGCGGTGTCCCCCTCCAGGCTCAGCTCTTCCGCCATCCGTATGCCGCGATCGAGCGCGACCCAACTCATCACCTTGCTGAACACGTAGTGGCGCACTTCGCCCCGCACCTCCCAGATGCTCGAGTCGGGGAGGTGCCAGTTTCCGCTCACCCAGTCCACCAGACCCCGCAGCACCCGCCAGGTGCCCTCCGTCATCTCGTGGTTGCGGCGCCAGATGTCGGCGGTCTCCATGACCTCGCCATAGACGTCGAGCTGGAGCTGGCCGACCGCACCGTTGCCCACCCTGACGGGCCGCGACCCGCGATACCCGCTCAGATGGTCGAGCTGCCGCTCGATGAGGTCTCGGCGTCCGTCGATGCCATACATGATCTGCAGGTGTCCGCCACCCTCATGCCGGCACACCTTCTTGAGAAAGCGCATGAACTGGTCGGCCTCACGATAGTGGCCGACGGCATCCAGGGCGGCGAGGGTGAACGCCGCATCCCGGAGCCACACAAAGCGGTAGTCCCAGTTGCGCACGCCGCCGATGGTTTCGGGGAGCGAGGTAGTGGGCGCAGCGATGAGTGCTCCGGTATCCGAGTGGGTGAGTAGCTTGAGCGCCAGTGCCGAGCGCTTTACCATGCCGCGGTACGGCCCCTTATAGCGCACTTTCGACGACCACTTCTGCCAGAATGCGGCGGTGTTGTCGAGCTTTCGCACACTCTCGTATCGACCGACCGGATGGATATCGTCGTCGTCGTAGCGCAGAACCAGCCAGCGCTCCTCTCCCTTTTCCAGCTCGAACCTGGCGGTCGCGGTCGATTGCTCGATCACCCACTCGAATGGCTTCGCGCTGGAGAGTGTGAGTACCTGGTCGGTGCGGTCACTGGCGAAGAGGCCGGCTCGCAGCGCCTCCAGTCGGGTGGTCCGGGCGCCGTACTCGAAGCGCGGCATGAAGACCATGTTCATCATGACACGGCCGCGGCTGCAGCGCAGGCGACGGTGAATCTCCGGATGGGGCCCAGAGGGCAGGCCGTCTTCGGCCACCGGCATGAAATCGGTCACACTCACGATTCCATCGTCGGGGGTGCGAAACGTCGTCTCCAGGATATTGGTGCGCGGGAGATACCGCTGAGTCGAGGTCCACTTCCCCTCGGGACGCACCGACCAGCAGCCACCGCGCTCCGGGTCGAGCAGCGAGGCAAAAACGCTCCCGCTATCGAACCGCGGCAGGCAGCACCAGTCGATGGAGCCATCGAGGCCGACCAGCGCGGCAGTCCGCATGTCGCCGATGAGGCCGTAGGCCGAGATGGGCTGCTGCTGTTGGATAGCGCCGGAGCGCCGAGTGGAGGCCTCGGCCGACAACTGAGGCTGGACGTCGGTCATCGCCCAAGTATAAGCCGAGGGTGATGGAACTTGCATCGTTGGGTGCGACTGCCCACCTTCCAGCATTATCTCCAGCGATAGCTTCATGCGCGCCATGGTCCTCGTGGCCATCGTCCTCGCGGCCTGCCGCGGGAGTGCCCGGCCCACGACGGCCCCGTCGCCGGATTCCGATTCCGCAACTCTGACTACCGTCATCACGGCGCAGTTGGAGCGCGCGGCTTCGGACTGGAACCGGGGAGATCTGGACGCCTTTCTGTCGGACTACGCCCCGGAAAGCACAACCACGTTCATTGACGGGCGGCGGGCCCAGCAGGGGATCGACTTCATCCGGGGTAACTACGCGCCCCGATTCTCACCCGGTGCCAGCCGAGACAGCCTTCACTTCGAAGAGGTGAAGGTTCGCGGCCTGAGCCCGACGCTCGCGCTGGTGACGGCGCGGTTTATCCTCCAGCGGGGATCCGAGATCACTGCCAGCGGACCCTTCACCCTTGTCATGCAGCGCCGGCCGGAAGGATGGAAAATTCTTCACGACCACTCGTCCAGTGATCCACGCTA
>JBDTUV010000014.1:0-17417 GCA_040007575.1 Gemmatimonadales bacterium | reverse complement strand
TGGCTCTTCGTGGTGTTCGTCACGGTGGTGATCACCGGAGCCAGCAACGCAGTCAACCTGACCGACGGCCTCGACGGGCTGGCCACCGGGCTGGCAGGCATCGCTGCCGCCGCGTTTGCTGTATTCGCCTATCTCTTCGGGCGGGTGGACGTCACCACCTACCTCAACGTCTTCTATCTACCGGGAGCAGGGGAGCTGGCCGTGTTCTGCGCGGCACTCATGGGCGCCACCATTGGCTTTCTCTGGTTCAACGCGCATCCCGCCGAGGTTTTCATGGGGGACACCGGCAGCCTCGCCATCGGCGGCGCCCTGGGAACGGTGGCTATCCTGCTCAAGGCCGAGTTTCTCCTGCTCGTCATCGGCGGCGTATTTGCGGCCGAGGCTATCTCGGTCCTGATCCAGACCGGCACGTACAAGTGGTTCAAACGCAGCCGGGGCAAGGAATACGCCGACGCTCACCGGGTGTTCCGGATGGCTCCACTCCACCACCATTTCGAGAAGCTCGGGTGGGCCGAGACCACGGTAGTCACCCGCTTCTATATACTCGGGCTGCTGTGCGCGCTCGTGGCGCTCTCGACGCTCAAGGTGCGATGACGGCGACAACCGGGGCCAGCCTGTTCGACCGCTGGCGCGCGAGCGGGAAGGAAGTCGCAGTGGTAGGGCTGGGAAAGAGTGGCGTCTCTGCCACCCTGCTGCTCCGCTCGCTGGATCTTCCCGTTTACGCATCCGACAGTGGCGCCGGCCCGGCCTTCGATGCCTGGGCCCGTACCCTGCGTGAGGCGAATGCCGCCGTCGAGCTTGGCGGGCATGACCTCGAGCGAATCGCCCGGTCGGTGGCAGTGGTCGTCGCGCCTGGCGTACCGCCGGACGTTCCCGCTCTCGAGGCTGCGCACCAGGCGGGGCTCGATATTCATGCCGAGGTGGACATCGGCTTCGTCGCCCTCCGCGGTACCCGTTGCGTGGGTATCACCGGGACAAACGGGAAGACCACGACTACCTCGCTGATCGCGCATGTTCTCGCCAGCGCCGGGGTGCGGGCCGAGACGGCGGGGAACATCGGGCGTCCGTTGTGTGAGGTTGCCCGGTCGAGCAACCGGCCCGACTGGCTGGCACTGGAGCTGTCGTCCTTTCAGCTGCACGACGCACCCAATCTCAAGCCAGCCATAGGTGTCCTCACCAATCTGGCGCCCAATCACCTCGACCGGTACACGACACTCGAGCAGTACTACGGTGACAAGGCGTTGCTGTTCCACAACGCGGATTCCGCCTCCTTCTGGGTGACCAACGCGGATGACTCCGCGGTCGAGGAGATGACGCGTTCCAATCCTGGCAGCCGGGTTCGATTCTCGATCGAGCGCCGGGCGGAGGCCTGGTATGACCGCGCGGGCCGACGGTTGATGCTCGACGACGGGGCGGTTCTGCCCCGGGCCGACCTTCCGCTGCTGGGCGATCACAACGTGGCCAATGCGTTGGCTGCGGCCCTGGTGGCTTCCCGCGTGGGCTGCTCCAACGAGAGAATTGCGGAGGGGTTGCGCTCGTTCCGGGCGATTCCACACCGGGTCGAGCCGGTTCGTGAGGTGGATGGAGTCCTATGGATCAACGACTCGAAGTCCACCAACATCACATCAACCGAGGTCGCCGTGGCGGCGCTCGACCGAAGGTTCGTGCTGCTGCTGGGGGGTCGGCACAAGGGAGAGCCGTATACCCGTCTGGCTCAACGGCTGCAGGATCGGTGTCGGGCTGTGGTGGCCTATGGAGAGGCAGGTCCCCTGATCGTGAAGGACCTCGGCCCGAGCCTCAACGTAGTACCGGCCGGCACGTTCGCCGACGTGCTCACGGTGGCGCGGGAGCTGGCGCGACCGGGCGATGCAGTGTTGTTGTCGCCGGCCTGCTCCAGCTATGACATGTTCCGGAACTATGAGGAGCGTGGAGAGCGTTTCCGCGCCGCGGTAGAGGCCCTATGACTCCCCGCCAGGTGCGTCACCCCGGCGAAATGAGGTGGGAGACGCGGCTTCTCGGCATGGTCACGGTCATGCTGGTGGTCTTTGGAGTTGCGGCCACCTATGGCGCGGCGAGCCTGGTGACTTTGCAAGGCAAGAACGCAGGACTCGGCTTCGCGCTGCGCCAGGTATCGGGTGCCGCCATGGGCGGCATCCTGCTCCTGCTCGCCTCCCGACTCGACTACCACCGATGGCGCCAGATCGCGTGGCCGCTCCTCCTCGTCACCCTCATTCTTCTGCTCATCCCCCTGCTCCCATTCACGCTAGCCCTAGCCCCGCCGGTAAACGGAGCACGGCGCTGGCTGGATCTCGGTATCATCAACTTCCAGCCCTCCGAGCTGGCGCGGCTCGTGGTGGTGATCTGGTGCGCCATGCTCGCTTCGAAGAAGGGTCTCCAGGTCCGCGAGTTCAAGAAGGGCGTGCTGCCGTTCATGCTCATCCTGAGTCTCGTGTCGGTTCTGATTCTCCTCGAGCCCAATCTCTCCATGGCAACTCTGGTCGCCCTGCTGGGAGGTCTGGTGCTCTTCACCTCAGGGGCGAAGATCGGCCACTTCCTGCTCCTCGGGGGCGCCGGCATGATCCTGGTCTTTCACCAGATCCGTGACGCCCAGTACCGGCTGGCCCGCCTGCTGACCTTCATGAATCCGGGGGACGCGACCAGTGACGCCGGCTTTCAGATCAATCAATCTCTCGTGGGGATCGGATCGGGGCAGATCTTCGGGGTTGGGTTCGGCGAGGGGCAGCAGAAGTTGGGATATCTGCCGTATGCCTACTCCGACTTCCTGTTCAGCACCATCGGGGAGGAGTGGGGCTTTCTCGGCGTGTTGGTGGTGGTGAGTCTGTTCTCCCTGTTCTGCTGGCTGGGGTTTCGCATCGCGAAAACGGCCGCCGATCCGTTTGGACAGTATCTCGCGGTGGGGCTCACCGCGACCATCGGCCTTACCGCCTTCATGCACATGGCGGTTTCGCTGGGGCTGATGCCGACCACGGGGCTGACGCTCCCCTTCATGTCGTACGGGCGTTCAAGCCAGGTCATCTCACTGCTCGGCACCGGGATACTCATCAACATTGGGCGGCTCAGAGGAACCCCGCGTCCGCGAGAGCGGCGGGAGGTGGAGCGGCGGAACGAGGGAACGAGGGAACGAGGGAACGAGGGAATAACGGAGCGTAGGAGTGGCGAACCGAGGCGCAGGGAGGGCCGCCGATGAATTCGCAGCCTTCCCGCATTCCCACGTTCCCTCGTTCCGCCCGTCCCGTAGTCCTCATCGCTGGCGGCGGCACTGGCGGACACCTCATGCCGGCGCTCGCCATCGCTACTGCGCTCCAGGAGCAGGCCCCACATGTCGAGCCCATACTGATCGGGGCCACGCGCGGAGTCGAGGCGCGCATACTTCCCAGCCGGGATTTTCGGTTTCACCTCCTGCCCACCGAGCCGATCTACCGGCGGGCCTGGTGGAGGAACTTCCGCTGGCCTTTCGTGGCCGGACGCTTGCTTCACGAGGTGGCGCGGGTGTTCGAGACCGAGCGTCCAGCGGCGGTCCTGGGAACCGGTGGCTACGCGTCTGGACCGGTCGTCTGGTGGGCGGCCCGACATGGGATTCCAACCGCTATTCAAGAACAGAACGCCTACCCCGGCCTCGCGAGCCGTTGGCTGAGCCGCCGGGTGCAGCACGTCTATCTGGGCCTGCCCGAGGCCCGGCGGTTGCTCCGCTTCGGCGAGAACACCCGGGTCTTTGACACCGGCAATCCGATCACGCCTCCCTCGCCCGACCGAAGAAGCGAGGCGGCCGCCAAGTTCGGGCTCGTGGGCTCCCGCCCGGTGATCCTCGTTACCGGAGGGAGCCAGGGGGCGCGGGCCATCAATCGTGCGGTGGCTGGATGGCTGGACGCGGGGGGACCGGGCGCTGCAGCCCTGATCTGGGTGACTGGTCGAGGAACCTACGACGAGTTCGCCGGCTACCACCGGCCACCCCAGGTGCAGGTCCTCGATTTCATGGACCCGATGGGTGACGGCTATGCCGTGGCTGATCTGGTCGTGTCACGGGCGGGTATGATCACGGTGGCCGAGCTGTGTGCCTGGGGACTCCCCAACATTCTGGTGCCGCTACCCACGGCCGCGGCCGACCATCAGACTCACAACGCCAAAGTACTGGCTGAGTCGGGGGCCTCGCTGATGCTTCTGCAAGCCGAGCTCACTCCGGATCGTCTGGGCGATGTCATCACCTCATTGCTGAGCGATCCGGCTCGCCGGAAAGAGATGGGCGAGCGGGCCTTGGCACGCGGTAAACCTCAGGCAGCCCGAGAGATAGTGTCCAACTTGTTGACACTGATTTCTTGAGCCGCGCACTTTCGGAACTCGCAGCAACCTCTTACAATTAGCGCATCAAACATGGCTTTGTTTAATCCCTCGGATAAGCGCACTGTCCACTTCATGGGAATCGGCGGAGCCGGGATGAGTGCGCTCGCACTGATCGCCTGTCGCCGTGGGGTTGCCGTGAGTGGATGCGATATGGACCCCACCGGGGCCGCCGACCTGGCTGCCCTGGGGGTTCGGATCGCGCAGGGTCACGACGCCTCTCATTTGTCAGGAGTCCGGGCTGTCGTGGTCACCGCCGCCGTACCTCCCGGGCATCCCGAGCTCGAGCGGGCACGGGAGCTCGGTCTCCCCATCGTGCCCCGCAAGGTGGCGCTCGCGGAGTTGATCGAAGGGGCGAGGGCCGTGGGTATATCGGGCACCCACGGAAAGACCACCACCACCGTCATGACTACCGAGGCACTGACCGCTGCCGGACTGAACCCCACCGGTATAGCGGGGGGCCGGGTGAGCAGTTGGGGGGGCAATGCCCGTGTCGCTGGCGACCACCTGTTCGTGGTCGAAGCCGACGAATTCGACAAGGCGTTCCTGACGCTTTATCCGACTGTGGCGGTGGTCAACAACGTGGAACCGGATCATCTCGAGTGCTATGGCTCGATGGCGGCACTCGAGGACGCCTTCGCTGAGTTTGCTGGCCGGGCGCGGATCGCGATCATAAATGCCGACGACCCTGGCGCCCGTCGAATAGGCGAGCGGGTAGGCGCTACCGTTCGCAGGTTCGGGTGTGCCAGCGACGCGGATATCCGCATCAGTGAAGTGGTCCAGCAATCAGATTTCACCGAGGCCCGGATAACCTGGACCGGCGGCCGAACATTGCAGCTTCGGCTCAAGGTGCCGGGTCTCCACAATCTGCGGAATGCGGTGGCGGCGCTGGCGGCCGTCGACGCGCTCGGTGGGAAGCTCGAGCCCGCCGCCCGAGCCCTGGGCGACTTACAGGGTGTGGGCCGCCGGTTCGAACGCCTGGGGGAGTTCGCCGGCGTTGCCGTGGTAGACGACTACGCTCACCATCCCTCGGAGCTCGCCGCGACTCTGTCGGCCGCCCGTCAAGCTTTTCCCGGCCGCCGCCTGGTAGCGGTCTTTCAGCCCCACCTCTACTCGCGGACTGCGGCTCACGGGCAGGCGATGGGTGAGGCGCTGGCGGTGGCCGATCTGGTCTTCGTGACCGAGATCTACCCGGCGCGGGAGCAGCCGATCGCGGGAGTCAGCGGCCAGCAGGTGGCCGCTGCGGCGGAGAGGGCAGGGGCCGACACGCGCTTCGAGCCGACCAGAGCCGATGTGGGCCGCAACGTGTACCGGGAGCTCCGAGCGGGCGATGTCGTGCTGACGCTCGGTGCCGGCGACATCACCAGGGTGGCTCCAGAGCTGGTACGTTGGCTGAGCGCCGCCTGAGACGCGGCCGGACCAGTCGTCCCCGCTTCCGGTTGGGCTTGCAAGTACTGGGCGTGCTGCTCACGGTCGGCCTGGTCTGGCTGGGTGCCCCGAAGGTTCTGCACCGGCTCGACTTCTTCCGGATCAGACGGGTGGAAATCGCCGGACTTCAGTATCTTCCTCCGTCTAAGGTGATTGCAGCCCTGCAGCTGGGTTCCGAGGCCAGCGTTTTCGATGACCTGGCCGCTGCCGGTGACCGGGTGCGTGCGTTGCCCGGCGTGGCATCGGCGGTGGTGGCACGACGGCTTCCCGGCACGCTCGAGATCGAGCTGGTAGAGGTGGTCGCCGTGGCGCTGGCACCACGGAGCGGCGGCATGGCGCTGCTGGATTCGAGCGGCCAGCTCCTCCCATTCGACCCGGCCGCGTCCGCGCCCGACCTGCCGGTTGCTGCGAGTGCCGACGCCAGGGTGGCGCGAGTGCTCGCCAGCGTGCAGGGGCACGACCCGGTGCTGTTTGCCCGGGTCCGGACGGCATGGCGGGTGGGGGATGACGTGCTACTCGATGTGGACGGGCGTCGGTTCTGGTTCGGCCCGAATGTCACGGCGGAGGACATACGAGCGGTGGTGGCGGTCGCGCAGGACCTCGCCCGGCAGGGGCGTAAATATCACGAGCTCGATGGACGTTACGCCGGCCAGGTGATCGTCCGCTGGGCGGGAGCATGAGTAGCCAGCCACAACGGCTCGTGGCAGCGCTGGACCTCGGCTCTACTAAAGTCGTCGCGGTGATCGCCGAAGTGACCGGCGATGCGCGCGACCCGGGCGCCAAGATCCTTGGGTTGGGTGTGGAGCGGAGTGGGGGCATACGGCGCGGTGTGGTGCGCGACATCGAAGAGACCACCCGGGCGATCGACAAGGCCATGAAGGGCGCCCAGCGGATGGCGGGCGTCGAGGTGGGGTCGATTTATTGCGGGATCGCCGGCGAGCACGTGTCGGGCCGCAGCTCCCATGGCATGGTATCGGTGACGGGTGACGAGATTCGCACCAGCGACGTGGCCCGGGTGAACGACATGGCCAGCAATGTCAGCTTCGGCCGCGACCACGAGCTGCTGCACGCCATCCCCCAGGACTACCTGATCGACCAGCAAGGGGGGATCAGCGAGCCGATTGGAATGACGGGATCCCGTCTCGAAGCCGAAGTCTACCTGGTGACGGTGCTCTCGAGCGTGCTCCAGAACCTCCGGAAATGCGTGGAGCGGGCCGGCTATCACGTCGCCGAGTTTGTGCTCGAGCCCTTGGCCGCGTCGCTGGCCGTGCTCACACCGGACGAGATCGAGCTGGGCTGCGCCATTGTCGAGCTGGGCGGGGGATCGACCAACGTGTCGATCTTCCATAGCGGGAAAATCCGGCACACGGGCTCACTGCTCTGCGCCGGGGGACACGTGACCGGGGACATCGTGCACGGTCTTCAGGTCACCCAACACGACGCAGAGCGCCTGAAGGAGCGCTTCGGCGCCGCCTTCGAGCCGCTGGTTCCCGAGAGTGACGTGTTCGATCTTCCCAGCACACCGGGACAGGGCGCGCGCAACGCGCAACGTCGGGTACTGGCGCACATCATGCACATGCGGCTCCAGGAAGTCCTGGAGTACGCGCTCGACGAGATCACCCGGGCTGGGTATCATCAGCGCTTGCCCGCAGGCGTGATCATAACCGGGGGTGGGGCGTTGGCACCGGGCATCGTGGAGCTGGCTCGCGAGGTGTTCGCGATGCCGGCGCGATGCGGCGTTCCCGGCCAGCGCTTGCGGGGCCTGGCGGACAGCGTCGAATCACCGCGCATGGCAGTACCGGCAGGCCTGGTGCTCTACGGCGCCAGGCAGGTCGCGGTCAGCGGAGGGTTGGGAACGGGTAGCCGGAAGTCACCGGCAGTGGAGAAGGTGCTTGCTCCAGTGAAGCGGTGGCTTCAAGACTTCTTCTGAGTCGGGCCGAGGACATGACTATGATCTTTGAGCTGGAAGAGAACGCGGCACAGACCGCGCGAATGAAGGTGGTCGGTGTCGGTGGCGGTGGCGGCAACGCCGTCAACCGGATGATCGAGGATCAGCTTGGCGGGGTCGAGTTCATCTCGGTGAACACCGACTCGCAAGCCCTCGCAATGTCGAAGTCCGACGTGAAGATCCAGATTGGGCGCAAGCTGACCCGTGGGCTCGGGGCCGGTGCCAGGCCGGAGATCGGCCGGCAGGCGATCGAGGAAAATCGGGACGAGGTTCTGCACGCGGTTCAGGGTGCCGACATGGTGTTCGTCACCTGTGGTATGGGGGGCGGCACCGGCACCGGAGCTGCGCCGGTAGTGGCCCAGATGGCCCGTGAGGCTGGAGCGCTCACCGTGGGCATCGTGACCAAGCCCTTCCTGTTCGAGGGCCGCCGCCGGATGAAGCAGGCCGAGGGCGGGATCGCCGAGATGCGCAAGAACGTGGACACGATGATCGTGGTACCCAACGAGCGACTTCTCGCAGTGGTCGGGAAGGGAATTCCCTTCCAGGAAGCCCTGAAGAAAGCCGATGAAGTCCTCCTCCACGCCACGCAGGGTATTGCCAGCCTCATCACCTCCACCGGTATCATCAACGTAGACTTCGCCGACGTACGGACCGTGATGCAGAACGGCGGGGCCGCGTTGATGGGCACCGGCATCGGGCGAGGCGAGAATCGCGCGCTCGAGGCGGCTCAGCAGGCCATCTCCAGTCCGCTGCTCGACAACATCTCCATTGCCGGCGCCATGGGCGTTCTCATCAACATCATCGGCGGCGACGATCTCACGCTGGGTGAGACGACCCAGATCAACGACATCATTCACGATGCCGTTGGCGACGATGCCGAGATCATTTTCGGAGCCGGGAACGATCCCGCCATGCACGGAGAGGTCCGGGTCACCGTCATTGCAACCGGCTTCGACCGCCCGGCCAGCGCTGACCAGCCGATCGGACGGGCCTCCGGCGCTGCCGGGGTCATCAACTTTCCTTCTCAGAGACAGCAGCGGCCTTCGACGCCGGTCCCGGCGGCCGCACCGGTCATTACCCGGTCGCAGCCTCGGATTCACCAGGCTCCCACGACGCCCCCGCCGTCGGATGTACCCGAGATGGAGATCCCGACGTTCATCCGACGGCAGATGGATTGATGCGGCGGGGACTTGCCCTCTTCCTCGCCATCCTGGTATTCGGCGCCGCGGCCTTCTTTGGCCTGAGCGGGACGTGGCCCTGGCATCGACTGCCGGCGTCCCAGAGGGATTCGGCCAGCGCTGCACCTCCGACCCCGACTTTCACCGAAACAATCGATACGCTGGACCAGGGCGAGACACTCTCCGATCTCTTCGCTCGTCACAAGGTCGCCGGCATCGACTTTCACCGGCTCGATCCCGCGCTGGCGCTCAACCCACGCAGGCTGCGCCCAGGCCTGGTGTTCAGCTTCCGCCAGAACCTGGGCGACTCTCTCCCCACCCACATCGTGGTGCGCACCACGCCGGAGCAGCGAGTCACCTTTCGCCGGATCTCCGCCGGCTGGAGCGCGGAGGCGCAGCCGATTCGGTGGCGGCCGCAGGAAATGCGCATCGAAGGCGCCATCGACAACTCCCTGTACGAGGCGCTCGACGCGGGTGTCAGCGACGACCAGCTCGACAGTGGCAACCGCCAGCGGCTCGCCTGGGATCTGGCAGATGTTTATGCCTGGGAGATCGACTTTACCCGGGACATCCGCCCGGGGGACCGCTTTCAGGTGGTCTTCGAACGGCGAGTCTCCGAGGACGGCGAGGTTCGCTTCGGCCGGGTTCTGGCGAGCGACCTCACGATCGCGGGAAAGAGCCTGACGGCCGTCCGCTTTACCCCCTCCTCGGCACGAAGCGCCCTGTATTTCGATGCCGATGGTGGCTCGCTCCGGCGGGCTTTCCTGCGCGCTCCAGTCGAGTTCCGCCGGATCTCCTCCAACTTTGCCAACCGGCGGTTTCATCCCGTGCTCGGCCTCACGCGCCGGCATGAAGGCACCGATTACGCCGCTCGACCAGGAACGCCGGTCATGGCGGCGGGCGACGGCGTTGTGCTCCGGGCTGGGTGGGCAGGTGGCTATGGGAACCTTGTCGAGCTGCGCCATCTCAATGGAATCACCACCCGGTATGGGCATCTCCGTGGATTGGCGCGCAAGATCCATCGCGGCACACGGGTCGAGCAGGGACAGATCATCGGCTTTGTCGGCTCCACCGGCCTGGCCAGCGGCCCTCACCTGCACTACGAGTTCCGGATGAACGGCGTCGCCAAGGACTCGAGGCGGGTCAGGATCGGCGGGGGTACCCCCGTACCCAAGGCCGATCGTGGCGCCTTCGAACAGGAGCGAGACCGCCTTATCGCCCTTCTCCGCGAGCCCAACGCTGCTATCGCCCAGCCCGACGCGATCGCTCAGCAAGCGGCTAAAACCTCGGAACCGTGGCTACCGTAACGCCCGAGTAGTGGATCTCCTTCCCGCCATCGACATTCGAAACGGCCGCGTCGTTCGCCTGAGCCAGGGGGAGCGGGCGCGGCAAACCGTTTATGGGGATGATCCCCTCGCGGTCGCGCAGGGATTTCTCGAGCAAGGTGCGCGGTGGATTCATGTGGTCGACCTGGACCGGGCGTTTGGCACCGGCGACAACCTGGCGGTCGTACACCTGATTGCAGGGCGGTTCGCGACGAAACTGCAGCTTCAGCTCGGTGGTGGTCTGCGGAGTAAGGATCTCATCCGTGAAGCGCTGGACCTGGGCTTCGCTCGCGCGGTGATCGGAACCGCCGCGGCCGATCCCAATTTTGTCTCGGAGATGCTCGCCGCGGTCGGCGCTACACGCCTCGCGGTGGGAATCGATGCCCGGAATGGCATGGTCGCAGTAAGAGGTTGGACCGAGACGTCTACCACCCGGGCGGAGGATCTGGCCCGGCGCGTCGTGCTTGCCGGCATTAAAACCGTGATCTACACCGATATCGATCGAGACGGCATGCTCAACGGCCCCGACCTGGCCGGTGCGATGTCGCTGCGGACGAGAGGGATGCGGGTGATCGTCAGCGGCGGCATCGCGGGCAGCGCCGACGTCCGTGCCGCGTGCCAGGCTGGCCTCGACGGAGTCATCGTCGGACGCGCCTTGTACGAGGGACGGCTGACGCTCCCTGAGGCGCTTGAGGCGGCGGCATGCTCACCATCCTCGTAGTCCTCGCCGCCATTGGACTGGCCGCCTTCACCTATTTCGGTCTCGAGCGGTTGGGGCGCCGCGCCTGGATCCCGCTCGCCTGCCGCGCGATCGCCTGGTCGGCGCTGGGGCTCCTGCTGGTGAACGTGAGCTGCCCGGTCTCCGGCGCGCCCCTGCGGCCTCTCGTCCTGCTCGATGGCTCGCTCAGCATGGGTGCGGCAGGCGGCCGTTGGGCCGAGGCGAGGGACTCCGCGGCACGTTGGGGTGAGGTACGGCAGTTCGGCGATACGCGCGTCAGCACTGACTCGAGCCCGACCAGGGGCCGTTCGTTGCTCGCCCCGGCGCTCCTCGCTGCCTCGGCGTCCGATCGGCCACTCATCATCGTGAGCGACGGGGAGGTCGAGGACGTTCGCGAGGTCCCTTCGGATCTTCTCACTCGCAGCCGCATCCGTCTCTTTCAGCGCACTGCTCAGCCCGATCTGGCGGTCACCCGGGTAACGGGCCCCAGCAGGGTGAGCGAAGGGGACTCCATTCCGCTCGAGGTCGACGTTCAACCGATGAGTGGGAACACCGCAAATAGCGCCGGAGTCGAGGTGCTCTCCGGGGCCAACCGCCTGGCCTCCAGAACCGTGCGGCTTCGAGGTGAAGCTGGAGGCCGGGCACGAATCGTCGTCCCGTCGGGGTCCCTCCCCTCGGGTGATCACTTCCTGCGGGTCACGCTCGCGCGCGGCGGAGACGCCGAGCCTCGCACCGATGCCCGGCTGCATCTCGTCACCCTTGCGCCCAGCCCCGGAGTAGTGTTTCTGGCGGCGCCCGCGGACTGGGATAGCCGGTTCCTCTACCGGACTCTCCGCGACGTGGGACAGCTTCCCATCCGGGGTTATGTCCGTCTGGACCGTGAGCGCTGGCGTTCGATGACCGATCTCCGGCCGGTGCCGAGCGACGTCGTCCGGCGGGCGGCGCGACGGGCCGACCTGCTCATCCTCAAGGGGGGCGTCCGCGACCTTGCTGAAGGAACCACCGCCCGTGGTATTTGGAGCTGGCCCAGCGGTGAAGGCGGTGAGAGCCAGATTCCCGGCGACTGGTATCTCTCCCAGGCTGACGCGTCGCCAGTGGCCGGAGCCTTCCTCGGTCAGCCGGTGGACTCCTTCCCCCCCTCCTTCCTCCTCACGCCCATGGAAACCGGCCCGCGTGACTGGGTGGCACTCTACGCCCAGCTCGGCCGTCGCGGCCCTCAGCGGCCCGCCGTGTTCGGACGGCAGGAAGGGCGGGTACGCCGTATCACAGTCGCCGTGGAGGGTCTCTGGCGCTGGCCCTTTCGTGGCGGATCAAGCGAGCAGAGCTATCGCTCCTGGGTGGCTGCAACCACGAGCTGGCTCCTCGGCGGTGTGGACTCGGCTCGAGGGGTAGCGAAGCCGGTCCAGGCAGTCGTGCCGAATGGCCGTCCGGTCATCTTCGAGTGGCTAGCCTCGGGCTCGGCGGTCCATCAGGCCGTGACGTGGTCGAGCACCGCCGGGCAGCGGACCGATACACTCCACTTCGATGGAGAGGGGCGAGCCCCGATCTGGCTCGAACCGGGAGAGTACCGCTATCGACTCTCCGGTGGCGGAGTTGGGTCTGCTGCGGTGGAGCAGTACTCTGACGAGCTGCTCCCCCGCTCCGTCGCGCTGACCGCGCACGAGGGTCGGGATGCTCGCTCGACTCGGCGCAGAACCGCGCGCGATTGGCTCTGGCTGTTCGGAATCTGCGTGGTGGCACTCTCCGGTGAGTGGCTGGCGCGCCGGCGCCTCGGGCTTCGCTGAGGTGGTAGATTTCCGGACATGAAGCCAAACCGACTGGGGAGCAACGACAAGCAGAGCCTCTGGTCGCGCATCAAGCAGGTTGCGCTGACCGACGTTGGCGCGCTCATGCGTGGACTCAACGCGGACGATCTCGAGAACATGGAGCGGTTGTTGATCGAGGCAGACTTTGGAGTCTCAGCTACGGTCGAGCTTACCGCCGCCCTCGAGGACGAGGTCCGGCGCGGCAAGCTCAAGACCGAGGCCGATCTCAAGCGTGCCCTCCGGGAGCGCCTCACCACAATGCTCGCTGGGCCCGAGAACCCGGGAGCCATAGCTCGTGCCGAGCCGGGTCCCACCGTCGTACTTCTGGTGGGGGTGAACGGAACCGGAAAGACCACGACTGCGGCCAAGCTCGCGGCGAGACTGCAGCAGGAGGGGCGCACGGTTCTGCTCGCCGCAGCGGACACCTATCGCGCCGGGGCGATCGCTCAACTGCAGGTCTGGGCCAACCGCCTGGATCTGCCCTGTGTTGCAGGTTCGCCAGGAGGAGATCCGGCATCGGTGGCGTTCGACGCGATCGATGCAGCGGTCTCGCGGCGCATCGACACAGTCATCATCGACACCGCTGGCCGGCTTCACACCCAGGAAGGGCTGATGGAGGAGTTGCGGAAGGTCACCCGGGTCATCGGCCGGCGACTACCGGGCGCTCCGCACGAGACCTTTCTGGTGCTCGACGGGACGGTGGGTCAAAACGCGATCCAGCAGGGCAAGCTCTTTTCGGAGGCGGTCTCTCCCACCGGAATCGTGGTCACCAAACTCGACGGTAGCGCTCGGGGCGGCGCCGTAGCCGCGCTCCGCCGAGAGCTCGGCCTCCCTGTCCGGTTCATCGGACTGGGAGAATCGGTGGAGGACCTGGAGCCCTTCGATGCCGAGCGCTTCGCCGAGAATCTGCTGGCAGAAACACCGGTCGAGGCCTCCTAACCGCGGATGCCTTCCCGTGCCGCTCCGGCCGCCCTTCGCCTCGAGACGCCCGTCAAGTTCCTCAAGGGAGTCGGCGAGCGGCGCGCTGAATCGCTGGAGCGCCTGGGCATCCGCACTGCGCGTGATCTTCTGTGGCACCTTCCTCATCGCTACATAGACGCATCCACCGTGACCCCGCTGGCCAAGGCGGAGCTGGGCCACGAGGTCGCGTGCGTCGGTAGAGTCGTCGCGAAGGGTGTGCTTCCGACCCGCCGCGGGCTCCGGATCTTTCATGCCGTCCTGCGAGACGAGAGCGGTGTCCTCGAGTGCGTCTGGCCGGGGCAGGCGTTTCTCGATCGCACGATCACCATCGGTCAGACGCTGCTCGTGTCCGGTCCGGTGCGGTTTTATCACGGCCGTCAGATGGCCCCACGGGAGTACGTGATCCTGGCCGATGCGGACAGCGAGGGCGATCCCCTGACGGCCGGGAAGGTGCTGCCAGTGTATCCCGCCACCGAAGGGCTGAGCCACAAGGTCATCCGGTTGCTCATCGACCGGCACCTGGACCAGCTGATCTCCTTGTCCCATGACGATCTGCCCGAAGCCCAGCGACAAAGTCTCGACCTGCCGGCGCTGCGGGCCGCCCTCCGTGCGGTGCATCGCCCTGCTTCTGCAGAGGAAGCGGAGCGGGGAAGGCGGCGCCTGGCGTTTGATGAGCTGTTCGATCTCCAGTTGATGCTGATCAGAGCGCGCACCGTTGCCAAACGCCATCGTAGCGGAGTGGCCTTTACCGTCAAGCGGCAGCTCACGACCCAGCTCAAGGAACGGCTGCCGTGGGAGCTGACCGGGGACCAGCAGCAGGCGTTGCGGGAGATCACCGCGGATATGACCGCGCCGGAGCGGATGCACCGGCTCCTCATGGGAGACGTCGGGACCGGTAAGACGGTCGTGGCGCTCTTCGCCATGCTGCTGGCCGTCGAGAACGAGTTCCAGGCGGCGCTCATGGCCCCCACCGAGCTGCTGGCCGAGCAGCACGGAGCCACACTGAAGACGCTCCTGGCCCCACTCAATCTCAAGCCCGAGCTGCTGCTCGGCCGGCAGACCGCGGCCCAGAAGGCGGCAGTTCGGAAGCGTATCGCCGCCGGCCAGGCTCGGGTGGTGGTGGGAACCCACGCGCTGCTTCAGGAGAGCGTCTCCTTTCAGCGGCTAGGCTTGGTGGTGATCGATGAGCAGCACCGCTTCGGTGTCGAACAGCGGGCCGCGTTGATCGGGAAGGGGGCGGCGCCCGACGTGCTGCTCCTGACCGCTACACCGATTCCGCGCTCGCTCGCACTCACGCTCTATGGCGACCTCGACGTGTCCACCCTCAAGCAGCGCCCGCCGGGGCGTGGCACCGTGCGCACCGCGGTTCGGAATAGCAGCCAACGGGAGCGGGTCCTGGAATTCGTGCGCGGTGAGTGCGTGCAGGGCAAGCAGGCGTACATCGTCCTGCCGGTCATCGAGGAGTCCGAGCGTGCCGATCTGCGAGCGGCGACGACCATGGCGCAGAGCCTCGCGGCTCGGTGGCCCGAGCTGGAAGTGGGCCTGGTGCATGGCCGGCTCAAGGCCGAGGAACGCGACGTGGTGATGCGGCGTTTCCGCAGCGGCGAGCTGAAGGTCCTGGTGGCAACTACGGTGATCGAGGTGGGGATCGACGTGCCCGACGCGACCATCATGCTGATCGAGCATCCGGAGCGTTTCGGTCTAGCGCAGCTGCATCAGCTACGGGGTCGTATTGGGCGAGGGGCCGAGGAGAGTTACTGCATTCTCCTGGCTGACGGAGGCGCGCCGGACCGGCTGAACGGATTCGCGGCCACCCAGGATGGATTCAAGATCGCTGAGCTGGACCTGGCGGAGCGGGGGATGGGGGACTTGATCGGCGCGAGGCAATCCGGTGGGTTCGAGGTTCGTCACGCACAGCTTCCGGCGGACGCCTACCTCCTGACCCGGGCCCGAGACCTGGCGATGAAGATCATCTCGGCCGATCCGGCGTTGCAGCGGCGGGAGAACCAGCCGCTCCGCGAGCGGGCGGTAGCGCGATATCCCCGTGCGGTCGAGTTGTTCCGCGTCGGCTAGTCAAGCGCGTCATTCTCGACGTTAGGCCGCCCGATCCCTCGCTACGCTCGGGATGACATCGCAACAAGGCTCCGGGCCGCCACCCCTGTCCCGCGAACATCGCAACAAGGCTCCGGGCCGCCCCCTCTGTCCCGCGAATTACGCCAACCTAAAACGCCAAGCGAAGACCTAACCCCGTCCCGCCTGCACGGAGGCTGCGCACCTCGGGCTCGAACGGGATGTTGTCCGGCCGGCCCTTGGGACGGGTCAGCTCCCAGACGAACAACGCGGCCGCGCCGGCAAGGGCGGTCTCGCCGCCGATGAGCCATAGCCGAGCCCGGCGATCGTAGCGAAGCGAGGCTTGATAGAGACCCTCGATTTCGGGATCGGTATAGGCGCCGTTAGGTCCGAGGGCGCACCGCTCCTGGACCGCACCACAGCGCGATTCCAGAATGTCGAAAGTGCTTTCAGCCCGGTCGTGGGCCCGCACCGCCAGGTAATTCATCCCAATCGAGCCGGCCAGGATTACCCACTTCCCATACTTCACTCCGGGTCCCTGAGCCTCCGCGCGCGCCGCCAGAAGAAGAAGCAGGAGCAGGGCAGAGCATACTCGAGCCCTCATCTGCGGTACCGGTGGAGGTCGCCATTCCCGCCGATGGCCACAAGGCCGTCAACCAGGGGGACCGGGCTGAGCTCGACTGGGCGCCAGACCCGGACTCGCCAGATCTCGGTGCCGTCCGACCGCAGCGCGCGAATCGTCCCGTCTGCCCCGCCGAGAAGGATCTGTCCCTTCAACACTGTCACCGGCGCGGTGACCGGCCAGTCGAGGCTCGCAATCGGCTCGGCCTTCGGCTCGGAGTCAGGATCCACCCGGTAGATGGTGCCGACCCGGGTAGCCAGAAACAGGGTATCGCCGATGGCAGCGAGCGAGCCGAGCACGGGGGCGTCCACCGCTAGAGTCCAAATGCGCCGCAGGTCGGCCGAACGGATCGACACAACCTGGGAATCGGTGGTTCCCGCCAGCAACGCTCCAGCACGAGGGAACCACGAAGCCACGACGGTGCCCGGCGAGGTGACCCGATGGGTGACCTTTCCATCCGCGACTCCGAGTCGAAAGAGGGAATCCGTAGTGGACACCAGGATTCCACCGTCTCCTGCGGCGGCAGCCGGGGCCCGAGCGACACCCACCCGCCGGCGCCACCGCACCTTCCCGGTCCCCGGATCCAATGCGAGCACCTCACCCCGCTGGGTTTGGGCCACGAGCACGCCACCCACCATGGCCAGCGGTGCAGCGATCGGAGCGGCGGGGACGCTCCAGATCTTCTTGCCGTCGCTCCGACGCAGCGCGTGCACCTGGCCGCCAGGACGGGAGGTCGCCGCGAAGATGGTGTCGCCCGACAGCAGCACCCCCCCCAGGACCATGCCCGAGAGTCGCGCCGACCAGCGCACCTCCCCACTCGCCAGATTCACCGCGTAGACCTTCCGGTCCATGCCGCCGGCGTACAGCGTGTTGTCCCCAACCCCCACGAGCCCGGTGAGCCTCCTGCCCGCCCGCGAGGTCCAGACCGGTGCTGGAGCATCGCCAGCGGCGGCGGCGGTCATCGGGGTCGGTGGCGGCCGGAAATTCACGCAGGCCGCGTTGACGCT